>JAURNA010000040.1 GCA_030830385.1 Crocinitomicaceae bacterium
AAGAAGTGACGAATACACAGGAGAGATTGGATGAAGTTACCTCCGATTATTTCGAGGCAAAAGCGCGATTAGAAGAAGAAACGCAACGAACCCGGCTGGTGGAAAAATTGGAGCCATTGGGGTTGAAAGAAACAGTAAACCCGACGCGCGTAATTCGGGTGAAGAAGAAAACAGATGAGTGAACGCAAAGACATATACTGGCGCGCATACCTGATTTATTTCGGATTTGTTGTCTTGATGTTGATCGCAGTGATCAAGACGTTCGCAATTCAGATGGAAGGAGCGGCGAAGGTGTTCACGACGTCCAAAGACGGAAACGAACGCATGCCTACCCGCGAAGTGGAGCGAACCCCAAGACGCGGGCAAATTCTCGATGCAAATTATACACCGTTGGTTACCTCCGTGTCCTATTACAATATACACATGGATCCGGTAACGGTTGATCAGGAATTGTTCGATACCGAACTCTCGGATCTTTGTATAGCACTCAATGATCTCTATCCGGAAAAAACAGCACGCGAATACGAACAATTGATCCGAAAAGGCCGGGCAGACAATTCGCGTTACATCATGATTCACAGAAAGGCAACGAACGAAGAGCGCAAGAAACTCCGTGAGATGCCAATTTTCAAAGAAGGAAAATTCAAAGGTGGACTCATCGACAACGAAGAAATCATCATTCGTAAACGTCCGCATGGAGAGTTGATGAAGCGAACCCTCGGATACGTGCGCGAACAGGCCGATGGAACATTCAAGAAAGTGGGCATTGAAGGCGCCTTTGACGCGTATTTGGCAGGCGAACCGGGAAAGCAAATCGAACAGAAGATTTCCACAGGTTGGAAAAAGATGGGGCCGATCGTCAAAGATGCAGTAGAAGGTGCCAATGTCGTTACCACCATCGATAAAGAAATTCAGGAGGTAGCCCATTCGGAACTCCTCAATCAATTGAAGAAGCAGGGAGCGAAAAGTGGATGCGTAATCGTGATGGATGTCAAAACCGGCTACGTCAGAGCAATCGCGAACCTCTCAAGAACGGAAGGTGGACAGTACGTGGAGGCCTACAATCATGCAATCGGAACAAAAGAGGTTCCGGGTTCTACCTTCAAGTTGGCTTCGTTGATGGCTTTACTGGAAGATGGAAAAGTGAACCTTTCGGACAAGGTAAACGCGAAGGGTACTTATCGGTATTACGACCGCGAATTGCACGACTCCCGCATCGGAGGCTATGGAGAGATTACCATTCAACACGCCTTCGAGAAATCATCGAATGTATTATCCAAAGTAGTAAACGATGCATATCGGTATGATCCACAGAAGTTTGTGGATCGATTAAAGTCATTCGGTCTTTCCGAGCCCCTGAGGATTTCATTAACAGGAGAACCCAACCCAACCCTGTATCAACCGGGTGATGAAAGTTGGTCTGGAATTTCCTTGCCATGGATGGCAATTGGTTACGAAGTGCAGCAAACACCGCTTCAAACACTTGCATTCTACAATGCTGTTGCGAACAACGGAACAATGGTGCAACCGCAATTCGTGAAGGAAATTCGACGAGGGAATGATGTTGTCGAAACCTTTGCTCCCAAAATTCTTCGCCGTAAAATCTGCTCCGATCACACCTTGAAAGATCTCCAAACATGCCTCAAAGGAGTGGTAGAAAACGGAACGGGTAGCGATTTGAAATCTGCTTTTTTTGAAATTGCAGGAAAGACAGGCACAGCTCTCGTTCTCAATGATGATCTGCGCTACGGAGAAGCAGGCGAGAAACGTTATCAGGCGTCGTTTGCGGGATATTTCCCCGCAGACAATCCGATTTATTCGTGCATCGTTGTCGTGTCTGCTCCAACAGAAAACATATACGGTGCCGTCGTATCCGGAACGGTGTTCAATGCCATCGCGAACAAGGTATATGCATCGAGCTGGCAATACCATAAACCCGTGAACAGCGGAAACCCGCAAAATCCGGGGATTCCTGAGGTGAAAGTGGGCTTGGGCAAAGAGTTGGCAGGACTACTCAATACGTTCGGAATTCTCTTCGCAAGGAATTCGGACGCTCCATACGTAGTTGCACGACACGAAGAGGACGAAGTGAAACTCGAAAAGCGATTTGTGGGCAAGCGAACCGTACCCAATGTAAAAGGCATGACGGCGAAAGATGCAGTTTACCTCATCGAGTCAACAGGAATGTCAGTCCAGGTAACGGGCTATGGAAAAGTCGTAAGTCAATCCATCCGGGCAGGCAAGAATGTCGCTCCGGGTATAACCATTGAAATCATACTGGAATGAAGCAGTTGTTGAAAGACATATTGTACGGAGTTCACATGGTCGCAGTAAAAGGTTCTACCGAAACGGAGGTAAACGAATTGACCTTTGATTCGCGCACAGCAAAAGAAGGTTCCATGTTCTTCGCGATAGCCGGAGTGAAGTATGACGGGCATGATTTTGTGAATGACGTCATCGGACAGGGATGCTCCGCACTCGTCGTTGAAAATGGCATGGATGTTCCGGATGGAATCGTTGTCATCGAGGTCGAAAGCACAAAGGCTGCTCTCGCACAAGTGGCGCACAATTTCTATGGTGAACCGTCACGTCATCTGAAACTCGTAGGGATTACCGGGACGAACGGAAAAACCACAATTGCAACGCTTCTCTACAATTTATATTCAGAACTCGGTTACCAAA
>JAURNA010000312.1 GCA_030830385.1 Crocinitomicaceae bacterium
AATTTGGCTGCAATCTTAGCGATTGGGTATCCTGTTGCTTTCGAAGCCAATGCCGAAGATCGGGATACACGTGGATTGATCTCAATTGCTATGATGTCCTCATTTTCATCCGGAGAAACGGCAAACTGAACGTTGCATCCTCCTGCGAAGTTTCCAATCGAACGCATCATATGGATTGCCATATCGCGCATTTTCTGAAATGTAGTATCCGAAAGCGTCATTGCCGGTGCAACCGTAATGGAATCACCTGTGTGAATCCCCATTGGGTCAAAGTTCTCAATCGAACATACGATCACAACGTTATCGTTGGCATCACGCAACAGCTCCAACTCGTATTCCTTCCAACCGAGGAGTGCTTTGTCGATCATCACCTCATGAATTGGCGACAATTGCAATCCACGCTCAAGTAGTGTATCAAACTCGGCAGGGTCATAAACAATCGATGCACCTGCTCCTCCCAATGTATAGGATGCCCGCACGCAAAGAGGGAAACCAAACTCCTGTGCGATTTCTTTTCCCTGAAGGAAGGATTTTGCAGCTTTTTGGGGTGCCATTGGCACTCCAATTTCTGTCATCAAATCACGGAATGCTTCACGGTTCTCGGTGATTTCAATTGCATCCACGTCTACTCCAATCACGCGTACGTTGAAGTCGTCCCAGATTCCCATTTCACCACATTTGATGGCAAGGTTGAGCGCTGTTTGCCCACCCATAGTAGGAAGTACGGCATCAATATTGTGTTTTTCGAGAATCTCAATGATGCTTTCCGGTTCCAACGGCTTCAAATAGATATTGTCGGCCACCACCTTATCGGTCATGATGGTTGCTGGATTGGAGTTGATGAGTGTTACTTCAATTCCTTCTTCTCGTAAAGACCGGGAGGCTTGAGATCCGGAGTAGTCAAATTCGCAGGCTTGTCCGATTACAATAGGTCCGCTTCCTATGATAAGGATGGACTTGATCGAAGAATCTTTCGGCATTTCAATGCACTTTTAGGGGTTCAACACGCGCCACTGCTGACGACAAATTGAACGCAAATTTAGCCAAAAAACGACAGGGGAAAAGAAGGTTTAAAAAGATGTTATGAACAATCATCGTGAATAACCTTAAATTCGTTGAATTGGAACATGTATCGATGCCCATTATCAGCACTTGCAATTTTGTTAATTTTGCTGCGAAACGATGAAAAAACTCTCGATTTTAATTCCGGTATTTAACGAACAATCTACGATTTACGCGGTTCTTGAAAAAGTATGCGCTGTGAAATTGAATCACGAAATTTCACGGGAGATCATCGTTGTAAATGACTTGAGTACAGACGATTCACTGGGTGAGATCCGACGATTCGAAAACGATTTTCCGGGGGAAATCAATGTAATTGAACACGAGGTAAACCAAGGCAAAGGCGCTGGTATTCGCACAAGTCTTCAGGCTGTTTCCGGAGATTATGTAATCGTACAAGATGCGGACATGGAGCTCAATCCAGAAGAATACAACATCTTAATTGAACCCATTATCAAAAACGAAGCTACGGTTGTTTATGGATCCCGGTTCCTTAACTCTTCTCCGAAGGGATCCCGGTTGAGTAGATGGGCAAATGGATTTCTGACATGGCTGTCCAATTTTGTGTTTCGAACTAAACTCACAGATATGGAGACCTGCTATAAATTAGTTCCTTCTGCGGTTTTTCAGGCAATGATTCTGAAAGAAGATCGTTTTGGGTTTGAACCAGAAATTACAGCGAAATTGGCAAAGGTATCTTCCATTCAATTCAAAGAGGTCCCGATCACTTACACTCCAAGAAACATAGAATCCGGAAAGAAGATCGGCTGGAAAGACGGTGTACGAGCCGTTTATTGCATTTTGAAATACGGATGGTTCACGTCCAGACGAAAATCGTTTAACACCGCATTCCATTCATGAAAGCCCGTAAAGTTCTACCTGAGTTCATTGCCGGCGCAATTTTTACCCTTTTCATTTGTACGGTCTTCTGGAATACAGAGCACTCAAACAAGTACATGGTGTACTCTGATGGTCATGGGTTTTACGCATTCCTGCCCGCACTGTTTATTCAACAGGATATAAGCTTTGTATCAACAGACCGGATAGAACGAGAAGTACGAAAACCCTGGGCGCATCCGAACTATTTAATGACGGACAGCAAAGGAAACAATTACAATAAGTGTCACCCCGGAGTAGCCCTGCTGCAAATGCCCTTCTTTATGATCGCACTGGCAATCGATTCGATCGGTGGCGCAGAACTGACCGGGTACTCGAACACCTTCATGTACATCTACCAGCTTGGAGCCATTTTCTATTCCATTCTGGGGCTCTTCTTTCTCAGGAAATACCTCGAACTTGTCTGTGGAAACAAAAGGATTGCCATCATTACAAGCTTGTTTATTTTCTTTGGTACCAACCTATTTTTCATGGTGATGCATCGTCCGAGTTACACGCATCATTTTTCCTTTTCTCTGTTTGCAATCTTCGCCTATCTAGTCAAGTTATACAGCTTACATGGCAGGCGATCTCATGCATGGTATCTGGGAGGAATACTGGGACTCATCAGCCTGGTCCGACCTGTGAATATTATCATCTTGCTCGCCATACCTCTCATTACAGGAAACGGACAGGCACTCAAGGCGTTGTTTGCCCGGATACTCACGATAAAAAACCTGCATTTGATGGGAGGGATTCTGGCATTCTCCCTTGCAATCAGTCCTTTATTCATTTTGAATTATGCTCAAACAGGAAGTTTGATTATTTGGTCCTATCAGGGCGAAGGGTTCAACTTCTCATCGCCTGAAATCCGGGAAGAACTCTTCGGATTTAGAAACGGAGTGTACATGCATACTCCGCTGCTTATGCTTTCCCTCATTGGGCTCTACTACATGTACAAGGCCAACCGATTTCTTTTGGTCAGCTGGCTCTCCTATGTGCTGTTCCTCGCATTCTTGTTGGGCAGCTGGTGGAGTTGGGACTTTTCCGGATGCTATGGAAACAGAGCTGTTATTGAACATCTCGTCTTCCTTTCATTGCCACTGCTTTTTCTACTCCTAAATCTGGGTAAATCGAAACTACTATTCGGATTGCTTTGTCTGAGTACGCTTTTTATGTGGTCGAGAAGTTACCAGTTGCACAACGGACTCATCCCGGAAAGACATACGTCCACTACTTTTTTCAAGAGTATCTTTTGCCTGGAAGCGATGCGGGCCCGTGAATTTGAGTTTCCTTCTGACCTTCCTCCTTCGGACAGATAACGGACTCTAAGAAAATCATCGACCACCACATTCCAACGATTATTGATGAGAAAACCCTTTACGCATACACCGTGGACGTCAAATTTCCGGAAGACTACATTGGAAATCGATTCTTCTTCGAATTCGAAATACGCAAACAACTGCTAGGAGGGAATGACTGGAAAGAAGTGTTCATTGTTCTTGATTTCACAAGTTCTCATTCGGATGATCGGATTTTCAAAGCTATCCCGATGTACTATTATTTTAAGGAAGGTGCAGACGAAGCGGTAAATTTCAAAATGGATCAGGAATATTACGCCAATCCGCGAAACAATATTGATCAAGTGCGTATCTATTTGTTCAATAACAAAGGGAAACGATTCAAAATAGAATCATTTGAGTGCACATATCATGAGTACTCACCTTTGTGATACATTCCGAAGATTTCCATTAAATTCGCACATCATGCAGGAGATACTTTCTACGCTTCAGATCAAGCGAAAAACGGAACGGTTAGCTCATGAGTTAATCGAAAATTGTTTCAACCAAGAGCGCATTTTAATTGCTGGAATTGCCGGAAACGGTGAAATTGTCGCGCAGCGCATAGGAAAAATCGTCCGGGAGCATTTGCCCGATGTAAATGTGGACGTCTTCACACTTACCGTAAATAAAGACAAACCCTGGTCTGAAGCCATTGGGGTAGGAATTGATACCAAAGAACTTGAAAATAGCTTCATTATTTTGGTGGATGACG
>JAURNA010000313.1 GCA_030830385.1 Crocinitomicaceae bacterium
TACAATTATTTCCAAAGGGATCTCTGCCGGAAAATCACAGAACTCGTACCGTGGACTCGTTCAAATTCACAAAAACGCTCACAACGCCCGTAATTTTTCGCAGTGTGACTCATTGCTGATGACAGACGAGTGCGGCGCACACACATTTCCGTACATCGAATGGAAAAACAGCACCGCCAAAATCGAGCACGAAGCAACAACTTCTAAAATTGGAGAAGATCAAATATTCTACTGCCTGCAGCGGGGAATTGATGAAGAAAAAGCAATCGGACTAATCGTAAACGGATATTGCAAAGAGGTACTGAACCAGTTGCCCATGGAATTTGCAGTAGAAGCACAAAAACTATTGACCATCAGCCTGGAAGGCTCAGTTGGATAACCAGAAAATCAACAAAAGGTGATCAAGATAGAAAACTTGCATGCCTCAATCGAGGATAAAGAAATTTTAAAAGGTCTCAACCTTGAAGTAAACGCGGGAGAAGTTCACGCCATTATGGGACCCAACGGGGCCGGAAAAAGTACCCTAGCATCCGTTCTTGCCGGACGTGACAATTACGAAATCACAGAAGGGAGTATCGATTTTGACGGAAACGATTTGCTCGAAATGGAAGTTGAAGACCGCGCCCGTGAAGGACTGTTTCTCGCCTTCCAGTATCCGGTGGAAATTCCGGGGGTTTCGAACATTAACTTTTTGCGCACTGCCTTGAATGATATTCGTGAGTACCGCGGAGAAGAAGCAATTTCAGCAAAAGACTTCATGGCGCGTGTTCGTGAGAAGTCTGCACTTGTTGAACTCGATGCAAAACTGGCTTCGAGAAGTGTAAACGAAGGATTTTCAGGAGGAGAGAAAAAGCGAAACGAGATTTTTCAAATGGCGATGCTCGAACCGAAACTGGCCATTCTTGACGAAACGGATTCCGGATTGGACATTGATGCACTGCGCATTGTAGCCAACGGAGTAAACAAATTGAAATCACCAGAAAACGCAATTGTGATAATCACGCATTACCAGCGATTACTCGATCACATCGTACCGGATGTGGTTCACGTTCTTTACGATGGACGAATTGTGAAATCCGGCCCGAAAGAGCTAGCTCTTGAACTCGAGGAGAAAGGATACGACTGGATCAAAGAAGAACTTGCGCAGGCTTAACATGGAAACCATCAACAAGACATCGCACGCCTTTATTTCTGACCTGAACCCAACGGAAATCGGAATTCATCCCTCTGTTCTGGAAGCAGCTAACGAAACCTTGAGTTCAACTCAGATTCCGACCACCCGAGTTGAAGCCTGGAAATATACGCGCGTTGCCCAATTGGGAAAGCGAAAATTTCAGAAAGGATCAGATTCTGTTGATTCAATCGATGGTTTCCGCCTCGAAAACACACAAGGTCCGCTCGTATTTGTAAACGGCCAATTCTCAGAAGCACTATCAGACACGAGCTCGATAGCAAAAGGAATCACAGCTCAGCCACTTTCATCCCTCGGAAGCAATGCTCTTCCAACAAGCATCGTTCCGCTTCACCATGAACTTTTTCACGCAATAAATACGGTACACCTAAACGACGGAGTTCGGATTACCATTGACAAAAACAGTCAGCACAAACAACCTGTACACATCATTCATGTAGTGTCGGGAGAAGACGTAATGGCCAACTTCAAAACCGTTTTGCATTGTGGAGCGTTCTCCGAAGCAGGTATGGTTCAAAGCTTTGTTTCACTGAATGATTCAAATGGATTCGTGAATGCAACCCATGAAATCTTCGTTGAGGAAAATGCACATTTCAACCTGGATAAAATCCAGAATGAATCGCCGGGAAACACACACATTGGCACGGATCAAGTGGTTCAGGATGCAAATTCTGTATTCACGATCAACACGATCACTTTGAATGGTGGCTTGGTTCGTAACAACCTTAGCATTGAGGTAAAGGGACAAAATTGCGAAACCAATCTGAACGGCGCGTATGTATTAGACGGAAAACAACACGTCGATAATCACACAACCGTAGATCACAAGGTGGCAAACTGTGTTTCCAACGAATTGTACAAGGGTGTAATTGACGATCATGCAACGGCAGTATTCAACGGGAAGGTCTTCGTTCGGCAGAATGCACAAAAAATCAATGCTTTTCAATCCAATGGAAACGTATTGCTGAGCGATTCAGGGAGTGTAAACTCCAAGCCTGAACTCGAGATTTATGCAGATGACGTTCGCTGTTCGCACGGGTCTACAACCGGACAACTCGATGAGGATGCCATATTTTACCTGAGAGCCCGAGGGCTGTCTGAAAAGTCTGCACGAAGACTTCTCGTATCTGCTTTTATCGGAGAGGTCATTGAGAAGATTTCCTATCCCGCCTCAAAGGAATACGTTTTCTCAGTACTCTGCGATCGTTTCGGCTGGAATTTTGATTGATCAGGCCGAAAGATCCCGATCAATGTCCTTGATACAAATGGCAATGTCCTGAAGAATTTGCATCTTCTGCTCGTCTTTCGGAGCATCACTTTCCATGAAATTTTTGAGATGCAGCTGACATTCCAGCAGGTTTTCTTCCATGAACGGTCCTTCCAGATTTTCGATGATTGTCAGGCAATCCAGGGCCTCAAGAAACGATCCGTTCGTTGCAATGAGCACAAAATCATCGATGTAATCACTGAAATCCACCTTCATGTTCCAAATAGCGGATAGGGCTACTGAATGAACCGATTCAAAGGCCCCATCGTCCAAAATATCCATCACCTCAACAATCACTGACGTATCCTTGATACTGCAAAGTAATTCGATGAGTTCGTTTTTGTTCTTTTCACGAAGTTGATCACTCTTGAGCACCTCAAAAATGGGCTTGATCACAGAAGCATCTCCGTATTGTTCGAGCGATTTAATCGCACGGGAAGCCTTTTTACCATCGCCGGAAGAAATATCCGCTAGAATACTGGCGATCTTTTGTTTACGTTGTTTGTCAACCTTTGCCATAGCGGCGGCAAAGATACGCATTTTTTCACCCTGGTCATTCACTTTGGCTTCTTTGAATATATTTGCGTTAATGGTAATCTCCTTTTTGCAACGATCTATGCTTTTTGCGCTCCTTTTCGGACTCGCAGGTTGCTACATAGACACTGCGCCGATTGAGAAAGGTGAAGTTGTTGTAATTGCTTCTGATTATCTGACTCCTGACGATTCCATCCTGTTTGAAGACTACACGAACGATCATGATATTCGGGTTGTCATTCATACGATTTCATGCGATTCGCTCATTTCGGCGCTGGACGAAGCACTATACGACTCCGGTTTTGATGTCGTAATGATGAGTTCACTGACCGACGTTCGCAGACTGTACAGCAAGGATATGCTGCATGCCATTTACGAGACTCCGGCAGGTTTTCCAGGAGAATACATCTCGTATGATTATGATTATTTCATGGTAGGATACAATCCATTTGTAGTCATTCAAACAACAGACACCCTTCCGGTAATTCAAGAACTGGACGAATTGAAAACGTTTGAGCACAGGCGCAGCATTACAGACAATCACAGTATTTCGCTTTTGAGTACGTTCCGTACGCGTATGTCGCGTCTTGAGCTGTATGGTTGGGCGAAAGCATGGTGGAAAAACAGTACGTATGAAAAACCAACCTTGAAGGACAGCGTACCTCGTTATCTCACCCTGCTAACTGATTATTACGATCTACCTGATAGCATCCGAAGCGCGTTTCCAATATACCACTTTCCACTCGGAAGCGATGACCGATACCGTTTTGAGCCCATTTCTATATGCATCGTACATGATGCTGAAAACTACAAGGCAGCACTAGGATTTGTAGAGCACTGGACAAATGCCGGATACAACGCTCTTCTTAATGAGAAACTCCACACAATTCCCGTGTATGAAGGCGGCGCACTGGAAGGATCAATGTTCCCGATTTCTCCTGAAGAGCAGGAAAATTCGATCCAGTATCACCTTACCACAGAGCGAATCATTCATCGTTTAAAATGACTCATTTACACGCTTTTTTAAACCATTTGTTTGATTATTAATGTATTTTATCGAAATTTGTGCCAACATCATTCACCGATGGACATAGCTATACAAACCCCAATTTACACGGATCGATCAAATCCAAATGATCGTTTGAGCCATGTGGTGCTCTCCGTTCACAAGCGGCCTAACTTAACGAAGGCTTTGTTATGCTTGCTTTTACTTCTTGTCGCGACAGCTGGTTTCGCAATTGTTTTATCTATGCGCCATTCTATGTTAATAGCGGCAACATTCGGTGTCATTACGTTTGTTCTAACGTTTGCTGTTTATCGTTTCATGAAACGATTCTGTGCGGGAGAATTGAAAGGCGATGCACTGATCCTGCGTAATCTTAACAACCAAAGTATAATTACGAACGTCAACAGTGTTCGTTACGTGCGCACGTACTTCTTTCTGGGAGTTCAATGTACGCGTCTGCAATGCAAAGTCGATGGTCAGAAGTACACATCTTTATTGATCGGAAACCCTCCCGGTATCTCTATTTCTACGGAGAACTACCTTCGGGGAATCATTCGTTCGAAAAAAAAGCAAAAGGCAAATCTATAAGCCGGATTCTGTAAACACCTCTGATTGCTCATGGGTGTGTGTCTACCATTTATCTAGCACTGACGTCACCATCAGTGTCCATCAACCTACCCTCCCGGATTGAACGAGTAGCCCTTTCGAATACCGAAGCATTCTGCCCGGGTTTATTTGGTTTTTCAGCCCGTAAGGTTTACCCGGCGATCGCCGTCACCGACAACCCGGTGGGCTCTTACCCCACCTTTTCACCCTTACCCGCCTTCGCAAGCTCCGGCAGGCGGTTTAGCTTTCTGTGGCACTTTCTGTATTCGCTCTGAGCAATGCCCGTTGCGAACCCTTCCTGTTAGGAAGTACGGTACTCTGCGCTGCCCGGACTTTCCTCTCTTCACTCACATGAACAGCGGTAGACCGATTTGCCTTTGTACAAAAATACGATTAGTTCTTCACGAAGCGCTCTACACCCCATTTTCCTTTAGTGTTCCGAAGCAAAAGATAGTACTGACCTGCATTCAATTTACTTACGTCAATGCTTGAATCCGAAATTTTCAATACTCCGGTGCCCACACGTGTTCCGTCAGCAGCGAGAATCGTGTATGTCCATCCATAACCCGGAACTTTCAGGTGAATTGCGTCAATGGTTGGATTCGGAGCGATCAAAAAAGAAAGTTCCTGTTCTTCCAGGCTTGCATCAAGTCCAAGGTAACTATCCCGGTACTCAATCCCCGTTACGATCTCTGTTCCGGAGAAGTCAGACGTTGTAATGCGCATTACAGGCTCCAATTCTCCTGTTGCCCACCATTCGTATTGGGTTGTAAGTGGAATCGGTAATTCAAACCAGGTTCCTCCAGTACCAAAATCGAAATAGATCGAATCGGTTTCTGTGATTGAATGGCGGATTCGCAAGGCGTCGAATGTTCCATACGGTGTTGTGATTGACCCCCAGCCATCGACATGTGAACTGCGCTGGCGGTACTGCTTCCATACAGCGTCAAATAATGGATTCAAATCGAGTTCTGAATGGCCCCGTGAGCTGTAGACGTTCCCGTAAAGCATGGGAAATTTGTAGCGTGTTTCGATGGTATCCGATCTGAAGGGGATTTCGTTTCCGTCCACGGTCATAGTATATCCCACCGAGGTGATTGAATCCGCTGTGTTCCTTGAGATAAGGTGGATTTCATCCAGACTTACCGGAAATATTCCCGAGAGTTGATCCAGTGGAATTGCGTCCGTTTCAGCGAAATTCGTACCCTGATATACGGGAGGAGCAAACGCCCCGAACATGAATTGCATCAAGTTTGATCCATCGGAGATATCGAAATATTTACGGAGAATCTGTTCTTCGGCAACCAGGTAAGAGAAATCCCAGGTATAATTCGCGCCTGTTGAAGAATAGTCGATCACGTCGTCCATGGCGCGACTCATGCGCACGGTATCTCCTGCGTCTGCAAAATCGTTGTTGGTAATTGTGATCTGAGCCCGCGCAGAAATCGCAACAAGCAATAAAAGGAACAGTGAACGTTTCATGATTGAGGTTTACCCAAAGATAGACCAAAAATCAGGGTATCGCAAACCCGAAATGGGTATTGAAGGAAACCTCCTTCACGTTGCCCTGTTCGTCTGCTACAAAGGCATTTACGGCACCCTCAATCTTGAAAACATTATCTCCGTAATCGTTGGTTCCATAGTATGTAACGTTCGTTATATCGACGGTAGAAGCGTCGTTATTTGCTAAATCGGATGAGTAGGTAACTCCATTTTGCGTCACTTTCACACGAACGTCGAAATCACGCGTTGAAGTCGTAGCCGGTGAATTCTCAAAAAACGAAAGGTCGTTGATAAAATATCCGCCAAGTGATCCATCGACGACCATTTTCTTGGATCGAACCACTCCATTCGTGAAGAAAACATCAGCGGACAACTCATAGCTAGATGAATCAATGGGTATTTGGAGTTCTGTATTCATCCCCAATAGCTGACCGTCTGCATACCAATTGATTTTATCGATCGGCTTACTGCTTGCTTCTGCCCATACAGTAAGTATTCCGTTTTGATTCAGGTAATGTTTGATGAAGCAGTTTGCATTGTGCTGATATCCAATGATCAATTCCGAGCACAAATTTACGTATGCACCCGAATAAAATGTAACATGAGCACATACGTTGTAAATTCCAGGTTCAACAATTTCTACATCCCCGGATCCCATATTGACACCATCTACTACCCAGTCTAAATTCGATATCAAACCGATATTTGGCAGATTGTCCTTGGAAAGGATTGCATAGGGAACGCTGCTCTCAGTTGCTATCTGCAAACCCGATGATTCTGGGATCGTTTTATTACGGTCGGGCATGTCTACGAACCCATCATAAATCTCCAACTCAACCGACGTTGATCCATCACTTAGATTGCCTGAGAAAACCGAAACGCCTCGTTCCGTTTTCCAACTTGTATACATGTACGCGTTGTTATCTCCTGCGACAAGATTGATTTCTTGCCCATCGAGGGTTCCCTCAACACGGAATACAGGACTGTTCTCCTCCGGCAATTCAATCTGTTTCTTTTTACAGGAAGCAAATGTCACAGTAATCACAGCGATCCAAACGATTGATTTTATCCAGTCTCTTCTCATCATGCTACCTTAACCCAAATGATTTTCTAATAAACAGTTGTCCTTCTACAGGCCGGTGACTGTTCCACCCCTCTGCGGATTCTTCATGTAACACAGGCATTGTCTGAACGCCGACATTCAACCCGATTTGCCACGTCTTGAATCGGTATGCATAACCCATCATGGGTTTCCAACCCCATCGTTTCAGTTCGTCGATATACCCGTATGATTTCTCCTGACTTACAGGGTCGCTGTCTACCATTCGAGACATGTTCACAAGCGCATTGATGATGTACGATGGTCGAACGCCACGGGTAACTGTATGTTTTCCCGTTGTGTAACCAGCACTGCACGATCCTTCCAGTGTATAAAGTTGGTCATAATCCAAATGAAGGGCTTTCACGTTCGATCCAAACCCGTACCACTTTGCCTCACGATTCAATTGAATGTCGTTGTGTTGTGAAACAATTATGTTCAATCCTGCTGAGAGGATGAGTCCTTTCTTTTGGAAACGCATACCTGATCCTGCTCCATACGATGTGGAAACGTGTTCTGAAGGTGTGATCAGGGATCGGGACAATCCTCCGTTCAATTCCACATAAAATTCAGATGCCCAGCCCGCTTTGGGCTTGTTGGGATCAAAGTTAAATGCTAATGATTGCGGGCTGGCGTTGATTTCAAATTGCTCGAATTCGTGTAACGCCAGTGTTCTTTCCTCAATCGGATTTTCTGTTTCTACTGTTTCTACGCTTTCTGTCAGCGCCATTGCCGACTCTGAAATGCGACGATGCGAAATCGTCTGTCCTGCGGGATTCGATTGAACTCTTCCCGGCTGCATTTCCTCGGTGTACGGACCACTCACCTGCGATGTATGCGGAGCAGCCGTAGTCATCACATTTTCATTCCTGTTTGTGAAATGCCGATCGGTATCCCGATCGGGGTTCACTGCGTCATTGTCGGTCCGTACAGGAACCGATTCCTCGTTGTTCACATTCGGGATTTCACCTTCAGTTTTTGAGGCGCTGGGCTGATCGTGTGTTTGCTCAGCAGAGTCATTCGCGTTCGCCGTGAGTATGTGTGTTTCGTTCTCGTACTGCGTCAACATGAGTACGCCTATCGTACTGAAGAATACCAGGGCCATTCCTAACCACAAGCCGTCCACCCCACGTTTTCGTGAAGGCAATACAGCCTGCATCTCCTCCCAGTACGCTTCTTTGTACTCGAAGGACATCTTTCCGGCGCTGTCGCTAAATAACTTGTCAATTTCTTCGTCTGTCCAACTCATATTACCATTCGTTGATGATGGCTTTCCAGGCATTCCAACTTATCTCTCAATAGTTTTCTCGCCGTGGAGAGGTGCCATTTGGATGTCCCTTCAGAGATATCCAGCATTTCTCCGATTTCTTTGTGAACATAACCATCAATGACGTATAAGTTAAAGACTTTTCGGGTCATCGATGGAAGCTCGTTCACAAGTATCATAATATTGTCGTAACCGAGATTACTTTCGGCCTCATTTTTTTGACCTTCAGAGAAGTAATCAAGTTCTCGTTCATTGTCGCTTTTGGTTATATGCGTGTTGTATTTTTTGTTTTTCCGGTACTCATCAATTAATGAATTTACCATGATTCGCTTGGCCCACGCATTAAAATTAACATCAGTGTCAACCTTGGCTAGCGCATTTAAAATCTTAATGAAACCCGTGTTGTATGCAGCACGGGCGTCTTCTTCGTTGTTGTTGTATCGAAAACAGGCGGGCATTAACATGTGGAAACAGTGCTCATAGAGGCCGTTAATAGCCATTCGGTCATCACGCTTACATCTTTCGAGCATTTCCGGTGTGATGTCCATTGATTTCCCCAAAGCCTTTATTTGTGTGCTTTTCTGCAATTTTACGGAAATTTTGTTAACCCGTACTTTTCTCTACTCTTCGACTTCTACCTAACTTATAACGAAGCGAGTCCGGGAAGGGTTGGGAAACCGTTGTTTTTTTCTGGGAAAGAAAATGGCAAATCGAAATCCATGCGAATTTTCCGTACCTTACGAACGATGAAGCTTCACCTGCTCAGACACGCGAAAACCCACCAAAAGTCTCCGACCGGAAAGGACTTCGATCGGGAACTTTTACCGCGTGGAATTGCGCAGAGCGAAGCACTTGCTGACTATTTGCAGGATAAAATTTCCGGGATAGATGTCTGGTGTAGCGATGCCACACGAACAAGACAAACGCTCGGAATTTTAGCGAAAACCATTTCTCTGGGGCATACGTCTTATTTCAAAGCGTTGTATTTGTGCTCCTACCGTCAGTACCTATCCATGCTGAATCACCGACGAGGCGGTTCCGAATTATTGATCGTAGGCCACAATTTTGGCATCAGCGATATTGCCAATTATTTCACGGGAGAATCGAGTGAATTGCGCACAGGCGGATATGTTTGTATTGAATTTGATGGTTTGGCCTGGGCGGAGGTTTCCCGGGATACCGGTACTATTGTGGACCGCTACCGCCCCTCCGTTCGCTAGTTCCCTGTTTTTTCGGTTTGTAATAATACACGACTACATGGCCTTTTTCTTCACGTTCACGTTGTTTTTTCCGCTCTTCTTCCAACCGAACACGCTCGCGCCACTGACCTTCAAAGTCCGGTGGTTCTATGCCCATTTCCTTTTCAATCTCGTATAGGTACTTAGGGGGTTGCGGTCCTTTCTTCCTGTAAATAACTGCCAGAACCACCCCTGTTAACAATCCTGCAAGGTGACCTTCCCAGGAAACTTTCGATTCCGTTGGGAAAATACCCCAAATCATCGATCCGTACGTGAATGCAACAACCAATGAAATGGCCTGTAGCGGGCGGTATTTTCGAAGGACTCCGGAAACGAACAGAAACCCGGCCATGGCATAAATAACGCCACTCATTCCAATGTGAAAGGTATTGTCTCGCGCTGCAAACAACCACAACCCCAGACCTGTACACAACCAGGAAATCGACACAACGCGAAGTGCTATATCGCGGTAATAATAGATGATTGCACCCAAAAGAATTGCCGTTGGCAGGGAATTGTTTACGATGTGTTCAAACCCCGTTGAATCGTGTAGAAAGGGCATGAACAGAATCCCCTTGAGAGACGTAAAATCACCTGGGTTCACACCCCATTTGTAGAAGTCCACATGAGGGAAAAGATGATCTGCCCAGAATGACAACCACATCACAATGAGTAACAAGATCGGGTACATCACCGATTCCAGCGCAGATCCGAATTGATGCTTGTGCTGAGACACACCTGACTACCGTCAACTATTGTGCCCGGCTGAATTCTGTGACACTTTGTCATGCAATTCGAAATCAGCACGGTATTTGAACGGCTTTATTCGTAACTTTATCCGTATGGAAGAAATTCGAAATCGCGTCAAGGAAAGTGGGTTGATTACGCTCGATCTGGGCGATTTCAAAAAGACCTCGAACTACGTCGAAATTGACATCGCAAAGCAGCTTTGGCAGGGTCTTGTCCTCAAGGAAAAAGACTTCCGAAACTGGATCAAGGAGCACGACTGGTCACTTTACGAGGGTTGCGCAGTGTATGTTCATTGTCCGGTTGATGCGATTGTTCCTACGTGGGCATACATGCTCGTTGCATCTTCTCTGAAGGAGGCAGGTGCATTTTATGTCATTGGATCGGAACTCGACCTGGAAAAACGCCTCATTCTCGCGGAAATTGAAAATCTTGACGCAGAAACCTTTCGCGATGGTCGTGTGATTATCAAAGGTTGCGCCGATGTTCGTGATCCGGAGTACGCCATGACCGAATTGCTCAAAATTTTACAACCTGTTGCAAAAAGCATCATGTACGGTGAACCCTGCTCAACGGTTCCGATCTTCAAGCGGAAAGGGTAGCGAATTTCAGCCCTTTTCCTTTTACTATCTGGATAATTTCCGGGAGCAAATCCATTACCCGATCCCCTACTTTTTCATTGTCATGTAACACGAGAATATCCCCTCCACGGATGGATTGTGCGCGTGTTTTGATGGTTTGTAGCGGAACGTCAGGATCGAAGTCATACGACAACCAGGACCACATCACGATGGTGTATTTCTTTCGAATCGGTCTCGAGTGGTTCACGGGCAATCTGCCATACGGTGGTCGAAACAAGTCGGAATCGATAAATTCCGCGGCCTCTTCCACTGATTTCAAATAGTCCTCGCGCGTTGTTTTTGAGCCTTTCTCGTGGCGCATGGTATGATTGCCCAGTCGATGACCGTGATCTGCAATCTCTTGTAAAATTTCCGGATACACCCGCGCATTTTCGCCGACACAAAAGAAGGTAGCCCGGACGTTTTCACGTTTCAGAACACTCAGCAACTTTCGGGTGAGTGCTGGGGTTGGGCCATCGTCGAATGTTAAGAAAACCTCTTGCGAATCCCGAACGCGCCAGAGGCGCTTTCTGAATATCCATCGAACCAGACCGTTGGGTCGAACCATTAATTTACTCCCGGTATGTTTAGTTGTGCCGGAGGAGAACCTTGTGGCTCTGCCTGACTCTCTTGTTGCGGTTCAGGCTTTACCAATCCAAACGAAATCGCAATGGACTGGGTGTAATCCTGAAGTTCAAAAAGCGCACGTGCGTAAGGACCTGTATTGGATCCTCTTCGTGTGCTTTCTCCGTTTTCATTGGCAGCATCTTTCAACATGTCCATCATGGATGGGAAAGTATTCTTGTAATACGTGTCGATCTTGCCTTTCATTCGCATCGCCAACTGTCCGTTCGGGTTACCTGCTTCTTCATCAGCTGCCGCCATGAGCAACTTGAAATATGCATCCAAAGCAGCGTACATATCCTTGGTGTTGTCACGGCTTGTCAAGACAGCGGGTCCGCTTGCAGCGAAGTAATCAATAATCGACTCCAATTGATCTGCCACCGTTTCTCCAAGCTTTTCTGCCCGTGTTTTGTCTCCGCCAAGGTAGAGAATTCCTACATAATCATGCAACGTGCCATCTGTAAAACTTTGCATCTCACGACCTTCGATCTTGTAGTTACTGGCCCCACGATTCGGTTGTGGCTCACCGTGATCAATTACGGTTTCCGGAGGCATCACCTCAAGCGATTTCCTAATCAACGCAAGAGAACGTTTTCTCCACTCTTTGATGTCTTTCTCCGTTGGAAGATTATCGGGATAATCTCCTTCCGGGTTGCGCTCAAGGAATGCTTTCAATCTTTCCAGTTCTTCTTCTCCACTGATCGCCTTGCGCATGTAGTGCTCAGCCAACATCAGGAAGTTGGAACGGTACTGACTCGTGTGACGACGCGTGTAGTAATCCGTAAGCACATCCGGGTTATCCATCGGTCCATATGTGTACACTTCCATGAGGTTTTTGTACATACGATCTTCGTTGAACAGGCTCGCTGGCGAGTTGAGTGGGCTTAATTCGAAGGCCAATCCATTCTGCTTTACGTATCCGCTTCTGTACAATGCTTTGGCAACATCTGATCCGCCCGGAGATGAAAAGTAAAGACCTCGACTCCAGTCGTTGTTTGCCATGATGTCCAGCATCATTAGTTGTTCGCGTGTAATCACTCGTTTATCGAACTTGAATGTAAGTGCTTTGTGGCACTTGTCCTTCTGACTTGTTTCGATGATTCCCGACTTCACCGCATTTTCTGTATTCACGGGAAAGATGAATCCTGAACTTGGGAAGGTCCGAACCTCTTGCTGTCCCTGGAAGAGAATTATGTTCTTGTCATTGCGAACGTATTCCATCGCATCACTCAACATCGTGTAATTCCATGCTTCTTCGAAATCCATCAGGGCTTTCAAGAGTGCTTCATAAACAGAAGAATTCAGACTCACCTGTTTGTTCGCTGCCGATTTTACGACGAACAGACAGGCATTGAATCGATCGTACATGAATTTTGCAAGGTCGCCGTTGGGTTGCGTGTCTGCCATCAACTGACGCACCTGACTCAATCTTCCGTTCATCTGAGCGGAAGTTCCTTTTGCAGATTGTAGAATCGGCGTCACTTTTGTACTCAATACATTGAGTGCGTTCATCGCTCGTTTCTTGTTTTCATCGCTCTTCAAGCGCAGCTCGATGATTTGCTTGATCGACTTCTGGCTCACTCCGGACTGCATCATCTCGAGGATTCCCATGAACATCACCTGATCCGTATTGCCCGCGTACATCAGAATTTGTTCTTCCGTGAACTTAATGGGCAGCGGATCCGAGTCGTATGCTTTCATCTTCATTTGCTCCGTGTACCAATCTGTTTGCATCAGTGAGAGGTTACACACACGTACGTCCGTTCGTTTCTCTTCTACCTCCTGCATGTACCAGAGCGGGAATGTATCGTTGTCTCCATTGGTAAAGATGATTCCGTTTTTCCCACAAGAATTCAGGTAGTTTATCGCCAGATCACGTGCGGAAGATTTAAGGCTTCGATCGTGATCATCCCAACCTTGCATTCCCATTATGACGGGAACTGCAAGCGATACTAGTATAGCTACTATACTTCCCTGTTTTTCTCCTTTGAGTACCCGACCCAGACCGACCATACTGCCGACGATGAGGAGGGCTATTCCGGCCACGAAAAGCCAGATCATTGTACGTATCATGCTTGTATCTCCTGCTGCTGCATCAGAGATCAGGAAGACCGCCAGACCCGCTCCAAAGAGTGTTGCCATTCGCACGAGTACCGCCCTGCTGAATCCTCTGAAGGCTTCATAAAGTGCATAGGCCCCTACTCCTATCCACATTGCAAAGAAATAGAACGAACCTGCATACGCGTAGTCACGCTCTCTCGGCTCGTATGGTTTCTGATTCAGATAGACAACAATGGCAATTCCGGTAAACAAGAATGCCAGGAGCACCACAAATGCGTCCTTAGGAGCCCTGTAGAAATGGAATACCATTCCGATCAAACCAAAGATGAGCGGCAGGAAATAGAATGAATTATTTGATTTGTTCTCCGAAGTGAAATACGGCGCCTCTTCCTGATTTCCCAATCGTGCTTCGTCGATCGTGTTGAAGCCGGACTTCCAGTTTCCGCGCATTGCACTACCATGACCTTGAATGTCGTTTTGGCGACCGGCAAAGTTCCAGAGGAAATAGCGCCAGTACATGAAATTTATCTGATACTTCCAGAAATACGTCATGTTTTCGTTGAAGGTTGGCAGGCGCTGTCCATCCGACCCGATCTCGGTTCCTTTATCTTCCGAAGAATCATAGCCCGACCAGTACTTGTATTTATTTACTTTGTGTGCTTCCTGATTCCAATACATTCTTGGGAAGAACGTTGTTTGCGAATAGGTCGGTACTGCATCTTCCCGCACCGATTCATTCGACATGTAGTATTTCTCAACGACTTCTGCACCCGGTACTTCTTTCGCATATGCCTTTGCACGTGCTTCGTCTTTGTATTCTTTGATGTCCTGGTCTCCTTTCACTACTACGTGACGACGCAGGTAGAACGGAGAATTGTCGCCCCACTTTCCACGATCATCCATTTCTGAGTTCCAATACTGTCCGAAAAGCAACGGTGCCGATCCGTATTGCTCACGTTTCAGGTACGAGTGGAGCGTTACAAGGTTTTCAGGATCGTTTTCATCCAATGGAGGGTTCGCATTCGAACGAATTACAATCACCGCAAAAGAACTGTATCCAATCAACAGGAACACGAGTCCCATCAGCGAAGAGTAGACAATCCGACGGCCTGATTTTCGTGCCCATCGCATCCCAAAAACAAGGGCTGCAATCAGGAGTAAGAAGAAGAAAACACTACCCGTGTAGAACGGCAACCCAAGGGAGTTCACGAAGCTGACTTCGAATGCTGAAGCAAGTGAAATCGATCCCGGAATAACCCCTTCCTGAATGAATCCAAGGATGATGATCGAAGCAATTCCTACCAATACAATTCCTTTGAAATCGGGTTTCTTTGAGTATCGGAAATAGATTACGAATGCAATCGCGGGTACCACAAGAATACCGAGGAGGTGAACACCAATTGCCAATCCGAGCATGAACATGATAAGCAACAGCCAGCGGTCCGGAGAAAATGCAGGCTTCAATTGCCTGTATTGAATCTCCATCATCTCTTCGTCCCATTTGAGGATGGCCCAGAAAATAACCGCAGTAAACAAGGAGGCCATTGCATATACCTCACCTTCTACTGCCGAGAACCAGAATGATTCAGAGAATGTGTACGCCAGAGAACCAATTGCCGCTCCTCCGAAGATGGCAATTTTGTCGCCCTGAGAGAATTGAGA
>JAURNA010000314.1 GCA_030830385.1 Crocinitomicaceae bacterium
AAGTCGACTCCACTGTTCCATTGGTCATGATGGGGTACCTGAATCCCGTTTTAGCCTATGGAATGGATGCTTTTCTCATCTCCTGCCAACAATCCAATGTCACCTCCGTCATTCTACCGGATATGAGCCCCGAGATTTACGAGCGCTTCTACCAGGATCAATTCGATGCACACAACATCTCCCCGGTTTTCCTCGTCACACCTGCCACCAGCGAAGAGCGTATCGCAAAAATTGCATCCTTGTGTTCAAACTCGTTCGTCTATTTGGTTTCCGACCATTCCATCACCGGAGGAGCACTCTTCCTCGAAGAAGAACACGCTGATCGGCTTCGGCGTATACAGCAGGCGTGTCAGAACGTCCCGGTATTCATTGGCTTCGGAATTCAATCAAAGCAGGACGTTCGGGCAGTCCATGAAATCGCCGATGGAGCCATCATAGGATCCGCTTATCTGAAAGCCATGCAACGCGATGAACAGTCAGCATTCCTAAAGAACCTTGCTCTATTGGATTAACGTTTCGTCAACCGAAAGGTTGCTCTTGATGGTACAACTCCCCTGCTCAAGAAAACGCTGGTTGACTAAAATTATCATTCCTTTCGCTCCGCAAAAACCGGTGAATTCTCATGCTACTTTAATGGAGTTGACAAAAGGGGCACAGTGCCTCTACGCGTACTAAGCAAGAGGAGGTTTCTTCTTTCCGGCGATGAAATCTTTCAGATAGAATGGTTCCCAATACGCCACATCTTCGAACTGTTTTTCTTCGAATTTTTCCCATGCGATTCTGACTTGTCCGCGGGCGGAAGAGCGAATACTCAAATCGGGATTGCAATTTTTCCGTGCCCAGATTTCCTGCAATTTCGCTGCGCCATCTCCGAAATACACGAAAGGTTCGAATTCGGAATATGTGGTTTCATCGATGATATCTGCGGAAATTTCTTTCAATGGTGTTCCGTTTTGATCTTGAAAGAGGTTAAATACCTCCATTCTCCGCGCGTCAATGAGTGCACATAAATTGGCTCCGGGGTGTTTTTTGCGAGCCAACTCGCACAAAGATGTGAGCGCATCTACACCAATCAGCGGAATGCCCAGTGCGAAACAAAGTCCTTTTGCCGTAGCTGCACCGATTCTCAGCCCGGTGTACGATCCCGGGCCGGAGGCTACAGAGATTGCCGAGAGGTCTTTGGCGGTTATTCCCGACGATTTCAGGACATCCTCAATAAACAACGTGAGATTTTCACCGTGCGAATATCCTTCTTCTTCATGTTCTTTTTCGGATACAAGTTTTCCGCCGGATGACAGTGCAACCGAGCATACTTTGGTAGCTGTTTCGAGATGAAGAATGTACGTCATGCTAATCTTCCGGAATCAGGTGAATCTTCCAATCCGGCAAATATACGCACGGATCGTGTTCGAGGCCTAACATCTCCCCGATGGTTTGGTATTTTTTTCGCTTCTTTTTCCAAACGTATGCCAGATCGAGCGCATTTTCCACAATGTTACCGTCTTTCCCCTTGTATTCAATGATTACCTCCCAGTAATTTTCATACCCGGTATGACGGGTGTAGACGTTTACCGGCTTCACTCTTACGGGCTCCACGACAGAGCAACATCCGCAAAAGAGGTACACGTGTTTGAGTTTCGAAATGACCTCTGCGGCCTGGTCTGCATCCAATTTAGAAATGTACGCGAGTTGATCAGCATACGAAAACGATGCCGACGATGCAACGATGAGTAGTGCTCGTAAGAATTGTTTCATTCCTGTATTTCCAATTTGAATCCGATACCATGTACATTGGTAATGCTGATGCGCTCATCCTCTTTCAGGTATTTTCTCAGTTTTGTAATGAATACATCCAGACTTCGACCAACGAAGTAATCGTCCTGGCCCCAAACGGCATTCAGAACAACTTCTCTCGCCACTACCTGATTCAGGAATTTACAGAGTAACTTGAGGATTTGCGCTTCTTTCTTCGTGAGTACTTTCTCAAAATTGGAGTGACGCAATTCGAAATTCATCGTATCAAAAACATAATCTCCCAATTGGTATTCCGTGCTGTCTTCTGATTCTGTTTTGATGTGCACTCTGCGCAACAATGCAGCAACCCGAAGTTGGAATTCTTCAATGTTGAATGGTTTTGTGAGGTAATCATCTCCCCCGGACTTGAACCCTTCTACTTTGTCCTGATCGTTTGATTTTGCCGTGAGAAACAAAATGGGAATATCCGAATTCATACTCCGAACTTCACGAGCAAGCGTAAATCCATCTTTTTTCGGCATCATCACGTCAAAGATGCACATATGGTATTCGTCGTTGGAGAACTTTTGAATCCCTTCTGCCCCATCTGAACAGAGCGTGACTTCGTAGCCGTCTGATTTGAGTTGATCAGCGATAATAAACCCGAGGCTGGTATCATCTTCAACGAGTAGTATTTTAACTTTCATAATCGTGGATATACGCTAAAATAGAAATCTAAAGATCAAAAAAAAAGCCTGCCGTTACCCGCAAGCTTTTTTCGTTAACATATTGTCTCGTCCTGAAATAACATTAAAAATGTATGTCGATCTGAAGTCGATACATCAAATGACTGTCAGGACTATCTTTGGTTGTCATCCAGCTTACATCCGATTGAACTTTCAATGCGTGACCTGCAAGGTACTTTGAGATTCCAAATGTGTATTGCTGGTGATCTGCACGACCGGTTTCTTCTCCGGGGTTAATTTGCGTGTAACGTCCGGCTACTTCCCAGTTGTTTTTGAGCAAGTATCCTGCCTGGAGGTTCAGTCCTGTACCGGTGTATACCGTTGCTGAGAAGGTTGAGTCAGCGCTGTAATGATTGATTACATCAGCATCTCTCATTGCCCATTCCCCCATCAAAGAGAACCCTTTGTATTTGAACATCATGTCCGCAAAGATCGTGGTGATATTCGAATGGAAAAATCCATCACTATTGGCTCCTGAACCATCGACCATATAACTTCCCAGGTTACTTCGTGTCTTCACGGCCCGATCGTTGAAGTCGTATGTCGCTGCGACCGATAATTTGGGTTTTTCTTCACGTGCGATGTCTCCACAAACATAGTCTCCTTTACCATTGAATTTACCGAAAGGAAGGATTTCAACACGTCCGGTGTACTGCAATCCTCCGAGGTTATCCTGTACAAGGTTACGGCCTTCTCCCTGAGAAATCGAAGCAATTTCGCGAACGACTACATTTCCAAGTTTGAAGTGATGACGCAACTGGATACCCATATCCCGGTCAATGTTAAAACGGCTGTTGAGCAAAGAACGGTCAACCAATTGCATATTTGCCGAAGATACAACCCGTTCGCGGTTACCCGCTAACTTGGTTTGACCGGCCCACAATTCGAAATTTTGATAAAAATTCCATTTTACAACGGCATCCAGAATCATACGTGGTGCCAGGTTATTCGTTCCATCCACTTTCCCCAGGTCTCTGTTGGATAGTCCGAGCTCAACTTTGTATTTCAATTTAGGAGAAAATGCAAATCCATCGAATTTCAATCGGGCACGACGAATCAGGAACTGAGAAGACCCTGCTCCGAAACCCGTTGAATCCACGTGATCATTTTCACCGATAAAAAGTGTTTGAAATCGCATTCCAAACTTCATTTTCCATGAGCTGTCAGCTGCGATTACGTTGTATAGTCCTTTACCAAATTTTGAGTCAATCTCTCGCTGTCCGTATGACGCAAAAAGCACCACTGCGCAAAGCAAGGAAGTCAAAGTCAATTTCATAATTACTCGTTTTTACGTTGAAATATTGCCGCAAAGATGTGAGATTTTTAATACTCCCTTAACATCAATGTTTATTCTTAAAACAAACATAACCTTGGGCTAATTTGGTAACCTTTCTTTAACATTGAATTGGCCCTTATAATAACCTTACTAGTCTATCTTCGCAGCAAATTTTAATAATCATAAACATGGTCAAGAACCTGTATTTAACTTTTTTGGTTGCGTTTACGGGCATTCTCTCGTTTACGTCACAGGCGCACGGCGATTCGTCAAGCGTTTTTAATATCGACAGTCTCACTGCAGACGTCTTCAACAACTTCAGCGCTTCGGGCAAGGAAGAAGCTGCGAAGTTAACCTGGTCGTTGGATCACAAGGTTTTTCAGGAGTTTATCGATCGTGACATTAAGCTAATTATTACGTACAACACGAAAATCGGTGACAAGCGCCACTCAAAAGGCTATACCGGAGGTGAATGGTCGTACACAAAAGCAATTGATCCAACAGAAACTTCCTACACGCTGGAAGGGTTGATAGGTGCTGAATCGTATGTGTTTAAAATCGGATTTGCCAAGGAAGGCGATGTTGCCAAAGTTCACGGTGACAAAGAAAAAATGATTTGGTCTGAAAAGGCTAAAACCAAGACTGAGCGTGGTTGGGGAATCATGCGACTACTCATTTTGATCGGGTCTCTAGGGTTTTTCATTTATGGAATGAAGGTGATGAGTGAAGGTATCCAGCAAGCTGCGGGAAATCGCCTTCGCAGCATGCTTGGTTCGATCACTTCCAACCGTGTTAAAGGCGTATTCACGGGTTTTGGAATCACATCGATTGTTCAATCATCTTCCGTGACTACGGTAATGACCGTAAGTTTCGTAAATGCCGGTTTAATGACCTTGCGCCAGTCAGCTGGGGTAATGATGGGGGCCAACATTGGTACTACAATTACAGGTTGGCTCGTACTTCTGCTCGGATTCAAGGTGAGCATATCCAGTTATGCGCTCATGATCATTGCATTTGCAACACCAATGCTCTTTTTCTCCAAAGGAAAAATCAAATCATGGGCGAGTGCTCTGTTTGGGTTCTGTATTCTATTCCTTGGATTGTCGTTTCTGAAAGATAGTGTTCCGGATCTTGACGAAAGTTCAGCCATTGTTCGATTCTTTGTAGACTATAAAGATGTTTGGTACGGTTCCGTAATGTTCGTAGGCTTGGGTGCACTCGTAACGATTGTAATTCAGTCATCATCGGCGGCAATGACGCTCACGCTCACAATGGCAAGTACGGGTATTATTCCATTCGAGGTTGCTTGTGCCATGGTGCTTGGAGAAAACATCGGTACTACAATCACGGCAGAAATTGCTTCGCTCATTGCGAATGTTCACGCGAAGCGATCCGCAAGGATTCACTCCATGTTTAACATTGTAGGTGTTTTCTGGATGCTCCTTATACTTCCGTTCTTCCTTGATTTCATTGGATGGCTCGTTGGAGGAACCGGTTTTGATCCGAAAAATACAGAGATGTCAACAACAGGAATTACATTGTTTCACACCATGTTTAACCTGGCAAATGTGGTGCTCTTGATTTGGTTCGTACCTCAATTGGTTAACCTCGCTGTTAAGACTGTAAAATCACGAGGAGAGGCCGATGAAGAATTCAAATTGGACTATATCAGTGGTCCACTGGGATCTACAGCAGAACTCTGTATTCTTGAGGCGAAGAAAGAGGTTGCCAAATTTGGTAAGATCACGTCTAAGATGAACAAGTTTACCGAGACGTATCTCAACTCAACTGAGCGGAAAGAGAAGAACAAAATGCTGCGTAAGATTCGCAAATACGAAGAAATTACGGATCGGGTAGAAATAGAAATCACAAGCTACCTTGGAAAGGTTGCTCAGCTTGAGATGAGCCGTGATGCATCCTTTAGAATGCGCGGAATGCTGAATATTTCCAACGATTTGGAACGCATCGGAGATATCTTCTATCAAATGAGTAAAACGCTGGAGCGCAAGGATGAAAGCAAGATTTATTTCACTCCTGAGCAGCGCAATGGAATCAACAAAATTCTGAAAGCTATTAACGAAGCGTTTGAGATCATGAATGAAAACCTCAACTCTGAGTATGGAGCGATTTCCCTCGAAAAGGCAAAATCGAAGGAACGTGAGATCAATCAGATTCGTAACGAACTGCGCGAAATGCACCACGAAATAATCAGTAAGGATACGGATTACGGAAAAGCATTTATCTTCAACGATATCTTCTCCTCACTTGAAAAGATTGGAGATCATATCATTAATGTTTCCGAACACATCACTTCAAATCGATCTGAGTAACGAACAGAACATACTGTGGCAAAAGGGAGCAATCGCTCCCTTTTTTTATACATCATCTTTAGCAACGATTCGCCACCCTGTTGTATTAAAATAATGGGAGAGGATTACTACTGGACTGAGGCAAACGATCATGGTTGCAAACAGGACGATTTTGATCGCTGGAAACAAGAAGATTGGCGCTTTCCGGATGACGGTTGGAGGAGGTCTGTTTTGGATGCCTTATCGGGCTATTTCAGCGTGGTATTTCGTAAAAAGCTGAAAGCTCCGGGCGGGAGCCCGAAGCTTTCATTACACTAATCAACCTAACCTACTACTACATTACAAATGTAATGCTTGATTGGAAACTGACAAGCTATTTTTAAAATAATTTTGAAACTGTTTTAACCGCTTCCAACGATTTGTTTCGCGATGAATATCATGCTGAAAAACGTCCCGTTCGATCAATGATCTATTTCCCCATATGAACAGTTCAAAAACCCCGTTTAAACGGTTTTTACAACATAGCACTTCGCTCAAACAGGAATAAAATTCCAACATTCTCCTTATATTTACTATGGTTGCTTTTTTTAATGTGCTAAACTTGCCGCATGGAATCAGTTCTCATTATTGACGACGAATCAGACATCCGCGAAATTCTTCGTTACAATTTGGAACGAGAGGGGTTTAGTGTTCACACTGCCGAAAACGGTAAAAATGGTATTGAAATGGCCCGTCAGATTATTCCGGACCTAATCTTACTGGATGTCATGATGCCCGACATGGATGGGATTGAAGTTTGTGACACCTTGCGCAAGGATCCGGTAACCCAGGACTTACGTATTTGCTTTCTTACGGCTCGCAATGAGGATTACAGCCAGATTGCCGGGCTTGATGCCGGAGCAGATGACTACGTTTCCAAACCGGTAAAGCCCCGTGTATTAATCAGCCGAATCAAAGCCTTGCTTCGACGAAATAATAGCTCTGAGCATGAAGAACAGGCAATTGACAGCACTCAACTTGTTATCGACCGAGAAAGATACCTCGTGGTTAAAAACGGTCAGCCTGTTCATTTACCACGAAAGGAATTTGAACTGCTGGCCCTGCTTGCCTCCAAACCTGATAAAGTCTTTGATCGGAACGTCATTTTGGAAAAAGTATGGGGAGCAGGAGTAATCGTCGGAGACCGAACCATTGATGTACACATTCGAAAGTTGAGAAAGAAAATTGGTGACGATTATATCCAAACGGTAAAGGGAGTCGGGTACAAATTCACCAAGGAATAGGCAAGGTACAGTAAATAAAAAGCCCGCTCCTGATCAACGCACAAGCCGGGCTTTTCTTTCTGTCAGATGACTACTTCTTTTTCTTTGCCTTCTTTCCGGAAATTGTACACGAGATTGAAGCAGTAACCGTGATCCCCTCATAGAATGAATCATAGAGTCGCTGGTCGATGTACTCACTGTCTGTTAATGAACCGAGCGTTGCTTCAAGGGCTTCTTTATCGCCATATGATTCATACGAACGGCGACGTGTATTGAGCAACACGTTCTGCGCGGCAATGCTTCCTTTCCATTGTTGACTTTCACCAAAGCGGAAAGATGCTTTGAAATTCAAGCTGTGGAATGGTTGCTCCCAAACATCTGGTAACTGTCCCACACCGATTACAGCAAGACGCTTCCCCTGTACATTGTACGACACGTTCATGATCAGCCCAAACTTACCGTTGGAAAGCGAATCGTTCTGGAACGTTAAGAATCCGTTTACAATGTATGGAGACTGTCCAAACATCGGACGATAATCTCCTATCGTTTCCCCTGTGCGCGCATGCTGCTCACGGTCCTCTTTTTGAGTGATTTCACCATTGTTTCCGTCGTCTACCAACACCTGATTCATATCCACTCGCGATACAACATACGTGAAGTTTGCCCCCAGCACGAATGAACGCCATGGCTTTTTCGGATCGTTGAATCCAATCGACTTTCGCATTTCAACCTCAGCTCCAAATACTTCGGCAACACCTGCGTTAATCGGCTGCACATCGCGGGGGTTCTTCCGAAGTGTCGTTACCTCAATCGGATTGATAAAGCGCTTGTAGAATCCACTCGCAGAGAGCAATTCCACACGACCAAAGAAATATTCCCAACGAAGGTCGGCATTGTGAATGGTTGTTTGAACAAGATCCATGTTTCCGTTGTATCGACGTCCCTGAATGGGGTCGAAAATATTTGCAATGGACTTTTCACGGAATGATGGACGTGCCACAGTTTGCGTATAGGCCATACGCCAATTCGTCACGCGACGTCTGCGCGCACTGTCTTCGTCCTTTTCGATTTTGTACACAAGGTTCACAGATGGAAGTAAGCTGAACTGATTCAGGGTTGTTGAGTCATTGAACACTTCCGTTCCCAGATTGTTTTGCCCCGTATATTGATACAACGCATGCTCCAGGCGCGCTCCGTACGTCGCTTTGAAGCGTTTGGTAATCGGAAGGTCATTCATTATGTACGCTCCGATAACGTTTATACTCGCTTCGAAGTTGTTTGCAGGTTCTTCTTGTCCTTTTACCACAATTCCTGAATCTGCTGCTACTGACCAGAGGACGTCATTCTGGAAATACCAATCCGGATCATCACTGAAGACCGTCATGTTATCCTGGCTGAAGTTCAAATCGTATGTTGAGAAACTACGTCTTTTATTTGTGTTCATGAACCCAAACTTGATTGTGCTTCCCAGGGAGTCCCATTGCATAAAATCATAGGTTAAATCCATTCGACCGACCCCATCAAATTCGCGAAGGTTACGATAGATTCGACGGATTTCGGCGCCTACCGATTGTGCCAGCAGATACACTGTGTCTCCAAGTTCTGTGTTCTCCTCAATGGTTGTTGAGCGTAAATCCGGGTCAGAAACATTTGCAATGGTTGGAGTCAACTTCCAATCCAGTCTCCATTTCGAAGCTGTATCCAGGTAGTGAAGTCCGGATAGGTTTGCCGTTGAGATGGATCGTTGGGTGTACTGCAGCGCATCCTTGAGGATAACAGCAGGGTTTGTATCAAAGTTCTCTTGAACAACGTATGAACCGGAAGAAGTTCCGTTTTGTGTGTGGAACAATGTGAGGGAAATCTTATTTCGACGTTTGAATTTCAGTGACTGCCCGATAAGTGTGCTCCACAGTACATTGTTTTCTGATACGGTACCCAGTGATGTACGGTCGCGAAATAAGAGGTTCTGATCAAACTCGGGTTGCTTACGAAATTCATTGAACTGAGCTCCTTCGTACAAACGATAGTTGTTTCGATAGTTGAATACAAAGTTGTATCCGTAGGTAATTTTCGATGAATCCTTTGTGACTTTATTAAACTGGTTTCCGATGTTGAAGGCGTAGTTCTGATCCATGAACGTTCCTTTCGTTGTGGTTGCCATTTGTGGATTGAATGTTCTGAGAATTGTTTCGAGTCCGGCATTATCAGACGATGCTGCATCCGGAATAACGGTGAATTTACTAAACGGAAGTGCTCGTGTTCCATCATCGATTCCCAGGAAATCCATTGATCCACCGTCATACCCGATATAATTGCTGTTGAATGTCGCTTGCGTATTGTATCCCAATCCGCCTTTCCAATACAGAATGCGTTCTGCCGGGAAGTCACGAGTTGTAATATCCACAAGACCTCCCGTAAATTCTCCCGTTAGGTTTGGAAGGAAGGTTTTGTAGACTGTGATGTTGTCTATTACCGTTGAGGGGAAGATATCCAATTGTACCGCGTTGCGATCGGGGTCCAAACCTGGGATTTCAATTCCATTGAGAATGGTTTTGGTATAACGATCTCCCAACCCACGAACATAGACGCGTTTTCCGCCTTCTACAGAAATTCCCGGTGCCATTGAGATTCCCTCTGCGGCGTTTCCCGCTCCTGTTTTTTTCATTTGATCACGTCCGACTCCGTCTTGTGTCCCTTCTGCTTTTTCACGCTGTTTATCGACTTCTTCCTGAGAAGTTCCCGGGCGTTCTTTGATTGCGACGACCGTTACTCCTTTTACTTCAAGAACAGAGCTGTCTTTGGTCAGTATCATGTCCCATACGTTCACTTCACCGTTTACAACGGAAATTTCCGCCGTCTCCTGATCAATGTGACCTTCCGTACTCGAAAATACGAGCGTGTATTTACCTCCGGGAACTGAGATTGAGTACGATCCGTCAAAATCGGTAACATCGCCACCTTTCACGGAGCCGCCTTGTTTGGCTTTCACCTTTGCGAAGGGTATGGGGTCATTTGTGGTGTAATCTTTCACGATTCCTCGGATAGTACCTTGTGAAAGTGCAAGCGTGCTGGTCGTGATAAACAGCATTACGAGTAGAGCGTTTTTGAGCATTACGATCTAATTTTATGTTGAAAAAATGCCTGCCGGAAAAGTCCGGCAGACGTTCGGTTTTCACTTGAAAATAGTACGGCTTAAAGTCTTCCTTTTTGTAACATCCATGTCCAGTTCCAATTGCCGGAAGCTCCGGTTGCTGCTCCCGAAGTCATCATTCCTTCTGCCGTTGTTTGATCGATTCCCGGAACCGTACAATCGTTCATTCCGGTATCGTCTGTAGAACCTGTATATACAGTCATTCCCGAGAATTGCACTCCTGAAAAAGACAGTGTTGGATTTGCATTTATTAGGTGTGTATAGGCATCTTCTTTCGGGTCAGTACAATCGTTTTGGTAAGACGCCCTTATACGTGCGAGACCAAAGTTTACGTTATGAACGGTTCCTTGTGCTTTTGACTTGAAATCCGCATTCGCATCCGTTCCTCCGAATGTGTACACAGTTCCGTTGCTCAATGTAAACAATCCAGTCGTGTAGGTGGAACCTTCCGGTCCGTCAACTTCCAGTGCTTCATCAGAAAGGGGTCCGTTCACAACGATAAAGTTGTCGACCGTACCTGAATAGTTCATATCGATGTCGATACCGTCATCTCCCTGGAACCCGACAATAACATTCGAAACGTTCACGGTTCCACCAAAGAATTCAACTCCATCATCAACGTTGCCTACTACTTCTATGTTTTCAATTGTCGTTCCATTTCCAACTCCACCGAGTGTAAGTCCGTTGATTTCGTTTCCTTCTCCGATGAGCGCTCCACCATGACGGATGGAAACGTATGTCATAATACCTGAGTTGTCAGCAGGATCGTTTCCTCCAAAAGCTCCGAATGCATCTGTTGGTGGAATTCCTTCTACTTGTGATTCTGTATCTCCATCTCCTGCAGAGATCGGCGCATAACCGAGTATGATCACTCCACCCCATTTGCCTTGATCTGTTTCTGTGAGGTTCGGTCCTACAGTTTCGCCCACAGAGATCTCATCCAAGACAGACGTAAAAATGATCGGATTTGAAGCCGTTCCCTGCGCCATAATCTTACCTCCTCGGGCAATGATCAGTGCAGAAGCCAGTGTTCCCGTTCCTTCACGCCCTTTGATAATCGTACCGGGTTCAATGGTAAGTGTAACTCCGCTCTCAACAACTACTTTTCCGGATAATTCATAAATCTTATCACTTGTCCAGGTTTCGTCTGAAGCAATGAATCCGGATTTTAGTTCTGTTTGCTCTAATTGATCAACAAGACAAGAACCATCGTCTTTTTTCGCTTTTTCGTCGTAGTTAATAGCAGTTGGATTTGTACATCCTTTACGGCATGAAACGGTTCCCACAGAAAGGGCTACAATAGCTGCAACCATCATTCCTATTTTCAATTTGCTTGCTTTCATCGCATTTAATAAGTTTAATAAGTCATTTAATTTGTACGCTGCAAATATCCGATGGTACTGTAACCTCAGGTGTTTCAAAAAATTAAGGTTCAATCATTGTTGTATTAAGCTCATGTTAAGTTGTGATGGAATCGTAACCTCCCGGGTGCCAAAATCAATCGATACGAGCCATTTTTAGTAACATTTCGATCATATTGTCGACTAGAATTAACTCAAGTATAAAGCCTTTGTAACAGCCTGCCCTCTGATGTCAGCTATTTTTGACGTATGGCATCTTTCTCAGATCACAACGATATAATTCTTTTGGTTGATGATGATCCTGATATTCTTCAGTTTCTGTCCTATACCCTTAAAAAAGAGGGGTACAAGGTATATACGGCGAATTCGGGAGAGGAAGCGTTGAAAGTGGTGAAAGATGTTCAGCCGGCTTTGGTAATACTCGATGTCATGATGCCAGATATGGACGGAATTGAAGTGTGTCAACTCATTCGAGATACACACAATATTCTGCAGCCCGTCATCACTTTTTTGAGTTCAAGAAACGAGGACTACTCACAAATTGCAGGATTGAGCGTAGGTGCTGATGACTACATCGCTAAACCCATCCGCCCTCGGTTGCTCGTGACAAAGATTAAATCTTTACTCCGAAGAAAAGAACCCCAAACTCAAGATATTCCCGATCAAGAACAGGAGATTCAAATTGATCGTGATCGCTTCGTTGTTTTGAAAAGTGGAGAGAAAATCATCCTACCTAAAAAAGAATTCGAGCTTCTGGAGGTGTTGGTAAGCAAACCCGGAAAGGTATTTACACGAGAGCAAATCATGTCTCTGGTGTGGGGAAATGATGCAATTGTGGGTGAGCGTACCATCGACGTACATATCAGGAAACTCAGAGAAAAGCTCGGTAATACGTATATTCGTACCGTAAAAGGCGTAGGCTACACATTCAACTCAGATTGAAAGCATCCAAACCCATTTCGTTTGTTTTAATTGGATCCGTCGTGATTTCTCTCATCGTTTTGGCTGTGGGGTTTCTGGCTGTACAGGTTGGAATTCTGTCCAATTTCATGGATTTGGTTGCCGTTTCTTTGATGTTGCTCCCTGTATCGTTCATTACCTTCTTCCTGCTCGTCAGGCGATACTTGTCTGTACGAATTCAGCGCATTTATCAATTGATCGGTGATTATACCGAGATGGAAAATGAAAGTCAGGTAATGTTGGACGATATTCTATCAAAGGTAGAGTCCAAATCAGAGGAATGGAACCGGGAACAGACGGAGGAAATTCTACGTTTGAAAGAACAAGCGCAGTTCAGGCGTGAGTTTTTAGGGAATGTGGCGCACGAATTGAAGACTCCCGTATTTTCGATCCAAGGTTATATCCTGACACTTCTTGACGGCGGACTCGAAGACGAGAATGTTAACCGTAAATTTCTGGAGCGAGCCTCGAAAGCAACGGAAAGAATGACGCACATTCTGGAAGATCTGGATCAATTGACCAAAATGGAGGTCAATACCATCGAATTGGATAAAAGCACATTCGATATCGTTGATCTCGTTCGGGATCTTTTCGAAGACCTTGAAATCAAGGCAAATAAAAATGGCATCCAACTGCAGTTTGCAAAGGAGTACGATCCAACATTTATCCATGCCGATCGGAGCAAAATTTCTCAGGTTTTTGTCAATCTGCTGAATAACTCCATCGCTTACGGAAACCCAGGGGGTACAACCACCGTTTCACTGAACAAAGTTGATGATCGGATTGTGATCGAAGTATCCGACACCGGGCTCGGAATCGACAAAGAACACATTCCACGTCTGTTTGAGCGATTCTACCGTGTCGAAAAGAGCCGAAATCGTCACGAAGGCGGTTCCGGGTTGGGACTGGCAATAGTGAAGCACATCATTTCCAATCACGGACATACGATCCGCGTAAAGAGTAAACTAGGAGAAGGAAGTACCTTCACATTCAGCCTTGACAGAGGGAAAGTCTAGTTCTTATCTTCTCGTGAATTTAAATCCCTGAGATTGTTTCTCAGATTGAATTCGCAAATAGCACATCCCCGGATTCAATTCTGTATCAAACGGTATGTCTGAAGTTCCTTCCATCAACCAAGCTTTTTTCAATCATTATCAATCCTATTGAATTCAATAAAAGCACTAATTACTATAATATTCAAACTGTTTAGCTTTTATTACTTTAATGAATGCGTATTACCAAGTATATATCTATAATTACACTCATATTCATTGAATCATTACACACGGTATTATGCATGTGGATTCGTAAACTTTAGAACGTACTTATGAAACATTCCTTTCACCTGGCTTTTCCCATACGTGATCTTGCTGCAACAAAGTCTTTCTATTGTGACTTGTTGGGCTGTTCCATTGGTAGAAGTGCCTCGAACTGGATCGATATTAATTTCTTCGGCAATCAGATAACCGCACATGTCAATCCGGACTCTGTTTGTTTGTTACCCAACTACCGGAGTGTTTCGAATCCGGTTCCTATCTATCATTTCGGAGCAGTTCTTCCCATGAAATACTGGAACGAGTTACTTGACAGGATTCGTTCACGCGATTATCCCATTCTGGCAGGTCCTATGACGGTGTTTGAAGGAGAAATCGGCGAACAAAGAACCTTCTTTTTAGAAGATCCGAACGGTTATCCGGTTGAGTTTAAGTCGTTCCATGATCTGAACAATCTGTTCCAATCCTGACAGGACGAAAACATCCCTCATTATTACCCATCTATTATCCAAAATCCCCACTATGAAAACAAAAGATATGGTTTATCTCGGGCAGATCAATGGGTCTTATCATTTCAAAGACTCCGAAGAAAAACTCATCAGATTCGGCAAGATTCGGGTCGATTTAATTGGCGAATTCTCTCTTCATACAGATGTACACAAGGGTACTTTATTCAGTGTGCGATACTTTCTCAGCGATCAGGGTAGTGTCGAAGTTCCCATTCTCTCCGACCTTTCCATAATTGCACAATAACCCCCGAGTGATCAAGGCAATCACAAACAGCAAATTTGATGTTATTGTTTTCGATTTGAACGGAACACTTACGAATCGTGTATCAGATCATCCGGAACATTTAGCGTACAGAAATGCATATATAAAGGAGAAAACAGGCAAGGAAATTTCCATCCCCCTGCCCAACGAAACCTCGTTATCACTCGCTATTTGTGGGTTGGAGGCCTCCCAATACTACCACAGGCGCAATGACGAACTTGACTGGAACCTCTTTCATAGTTTCACTCCCTCATTACTGGAGGGATTGAAAGAACTTCTGTATGGGGGATACCGGTTAGCCATCTATACAGATTGCCAATTGAAACAAGTGGAACAGACGCTTGAGATTCTTCGTCTGAGCGAAGTATTCGACCTCATCATAACCGGAGAAGACGGCCTGAAAAAACCGAATCCCGAGGCCTTTCTTTGCATAGCGCGAATGCTCCAATGCAGTCCTGAAGATATTCTTATGGTTGGGAACGACGTTAACAAGGATTTACTCCCTTTGACTTTTCTTGGGGGGAATACAATTCAGGTCAATGGCCATCAGGAAATGGATCGTTTTTTTGAATTCATAGCCGAACTCAATGGTCAGTGATCTGATTAACTCAATTTGAATTATCCATGCAAACTCACTCCGACGACAAATGGATCGAATGGCTCGAAAGCCTCTCTGAGCATAATTTCGTAATTATTGATGATTTTGTTCCTACCCACGTCTATCAATCGGTTCTTGACGTCATCGAATTACAAAAAGGTGCATTTTCGCGTGCAGGAATTGGTTCAGGTTCCGATTTTCGTATCGACGAATCAATTCGGGATGAGTAAGTGTTTGATAAAACGAAGAAACCCTGACTACCATCGGTTTTACAATGTGAAGTGAATTTGGGACGAACTATGAATTATGAATTTGTAATTCGGGATGAGTAAGTGTTTGATAAAACGAAGAAACCCTGACTACCATCGGTTTTACAATGTGAAGTGAATTTGGGACGAACTATGAATTATGAATT
>JAURNA010000041.1 GCA_030830385.1 Crocinitomicaceae bacterium
AGGTACAACTAAGGTACAAATTTGTACCGATTAAACGCATAACATCACAAAACAAACATTATCTTTAAAACACAAAAAAACCCTAATTAAAGGGCTTAGTAGTAGTTTTTAGTATGTTTTCTGAATGTTTGTTTTGTGGTGGTTACTTTCCGATACAAAAATTCCTGAAGATATTCCCCAATAAATCGTCCGTTGATATATCTCCCGTGATGGCTCCCAGTTGAAGTGACGCCTGACGAATGTCCATTGCAACGAAATCTCCCGTTACGTGGGTATTCAATCCGTTGAGCGCTGCCGACAATGCCTTGTGTGTTCCATTCAATGATTCCAAATGGCGTGCATTGCTCACAATGGTTTCATCAGACAGGTTGAAATCGCCCATGACTTGCTTTTTTAGCACCTGTTTCAGCGCGTCAATTCCTTCTCCATTTTTTGCGCTAATGCTCAGTTCCTCGGTGTTTAAAGTCATCAAATCGGATTTGTTGACAACCGGCAAAATGTACTTTTCGGGGTATTGCTCCTTGAGCTCGCTGGTCCAGGAAGTGGCATCTTGAATGGACTGCTCATCAGAACCATCTGCCAGGCACAACACAATAGTAGCCTGATCGATTTTTTGCTTAGAACGTTCAATTCCTTGTGCTTCAATGGTTTCTGCTCCTTCTCGAATTCCGGCCGTATCCATGAGTCGAAATTGGATTCCATCGATCACGAGAACCTCTTCGATTACATCCCGTGTTGTTCCGGCAATATCGCTTACAATTGCACGGTCCTCGCCCAACAATTGGTTCAGCAAGGTGCTTTTTCCGGTATTCGGTGCGCCAACAATGGCTACGGGAACTCCGTTCCTGATCACATTTCCGACTTCAAACGACTGAATCAATCGGGAAATCACGTTGAGAACTTCCTCGATAAGTGCAATTAGCTCTGTTCGGTCGGCAAACTCAACATCCTCCTCTGCGAAGTCAAGCTCCAACTCAACCAACGATGCAAAATGGATCAGTTTTTCCCTTAATTCTTTCAACTCGGAAGAAAATCCGCCGCGCACTTGTTTCAGCGCGATGTCTCGTGCCTTTCTCGTTTCAGAAGCAATCAGGTCAGCCACTGCTTCCGCTTGCGAAAGATCCAGTTTTCCATTCGCGAACGCACGTTGTGTAAATTCTCCCGGCGCGGCCATCCGACAACCACTAGCCATGAGTACTTCCAGGATTTCTTTTGCAATAAATCCGGATCCATGGTGCGATATCTCCACGCTTTCTTCCCCGGTATAGCTTTTACCCGATTTGAATAGCGTTACAAGCACCTCATCGATGGGTTCGTTGGATTCCGGATGAAGAAGCAATCCCAAATGCACGGTATGAGAACCGGCTCCGGAAAGGTCTTTGGAAAACAAATTGGACACGATCTGAATCGAATCGGATCCCGACACACGAATAACGCCGATTGCACCCACTCCGGGTGGAGTCGCCATGGCACATATTGTATCCGTTTCGAGATTCATAGTGCAAAAATAGAAACAAAAAACCCGACCCATTGAATCGACCGGGAAAACAATAAATTACGTCGCTGCTTATTTCTGAAGACACGACCCCCGGAAGGGTGCTTTGCCTCCAATCAGGCCCCGTGAAATCTTCTGTGTAATTTCAACGCTTTCTTTCGAAGAATTGTGTCATCAGTATTGACGCTTCGTTTTCCATAATTCCACCAACAACTTCGGTTTTTGGGTGGTAAATAGATCCCAAACGTCCGGCCCCTCGTTTTTCGTCTCTTGCTCCAAAAACGATTTTTCTGAGCTGTGACCAATAAAGGGCTCCGCCGCACATAACACAGGGCTCAAGGGTCACATACAACGTGCACCCCTTTAAGTATTTCCCTCCCAGAAAATCCGCCGCAGCCGTGATCGCCTGCATTTCAGCGTGCGCAGTAACATCGTTGAGTTGTTCGGTCAAGTTGTGACTGCGTGCAATGATCTGATTTCCCGCAACAATAACAGCTCCAACCGGCACCTCATCTTTATCAAAAGCCTTGTGTGCCTCCATCAGGGCCTGTTTCATGAAATATTCGTCGTTATAGGGAGAAATCATGGTTCAAAATTACGGATTTGGTACATTCAGACCGGCAATTCTTACATTTACATCCATGAACAAACGACCTCCTTCTCTGGTTGCCGGTGATCGGATTCGAATTGTCGCTCCTGCAAAAGCTGTAGATCAGAGACACGTGGATTTTGCACGCAATTATCTCACCGAAAAGGGATTTGAGGTCGTGGTAAGCACACATTGTACAGGCCGGAGTCATTATTTTTCGGGAACACTCAGCGAACGCCTGGAAGATTTTCAGGAAGCAATCAACGACACTGAAACGAAGGCCATTCTTTGCGCGAGAGGAGGGTACGGTTGCGTTCAGTTGATCGATCGGCTGGAATGGGCCGGAATGATTCGTTTTCCAAAGTGGATAATCGGTTTCAGCGATGTAACCTATCTTCATCAGCGACTTCACCAGATCGGAATGCAAAGCATTCACGGAACAATGCCCTTGAATTTTGCCTCGAATTCTTCCGAATCGCTCGAAACCCTTCTTGATGCGTTGCAAGGTAGAGAGTATACCATTCAGACTCCAGCTTCTGCATTCAATAAAACAGGGGCTGCACAGGGTATTTTGACAGGAGGAAATCTATCCATCGTGTATGCCAACCTTGGCACTCCCGATCAAATCAACAGCGAGGGAACGATTCTGTTCCTGGAGGAGGTCGGAGAACCTTTGTACTCTATTGACCGGATGTTTCATGCACTCAGACGAACCGGGATTCTTTCATCGATACGAGGTCTCATCGTTGGAGGGATGACGGATATAAACGATTCCGAAGTATCCTTTGGGTCATGTTTAGAAGAAATGATCAGCAGCCATTTTACATACCGTTCCATACCGATTGCATTCGGAGTGCCGGCAGGTCATTTGGAGGACAACCGCGCCCTCAATTTGGGAGCCAACGTTCAGTTCGACGTTGACAAAACCGGGGCCAAAATATCATTTACACCTGATAAGTAGCTTTGCTCAAAAGGATTGTGCTGAAATCCGAAACCATGAGTATTGCACAAATTCCAACAATCAACCTTCAATGAACGCCCCCATTCCTCACGCAAACAGGTCATTGTGTGGGGAGAATTGGGTCTGAAAGGCCCGAAAAAGAGCCGTATGAAAATCAATCTGGTCGCCTTTACATTATGAGCAATGTGCTGTTTGCTCATCGTCAACACGCCAGCTATTCAAGTACGCCCTACCACCCCCTTTATTTATACTCAATCTAAATAGACGTTTTTCTTGAACTAAGGCTGCTCTTCTGCTAAATTTGTAGTCTCTAAACGAGATTCTTTTAAGTATTCAGCAATGAGTAAATCATCTATCCTAAAGACATCCATAGCGCGAAAGATGGCTATGGCACTTTCCGCGTTGTTCCTGCTTATTTTTCTGCTTCAGCACTTTGCAATCAACATCACTTCGGTCTTTCGTGCAGACACGTTCAACGAATTGTCGCATTTTATGGGTACCAATCCGATTGTGCAGTATGTGTTTCAACCCATTTTGATATTCGGAGTCATTTTTCACTTTACGATGGGATTTATTCTGGAGGTTCGAAACAAGCAGTCGAGAGATATCAGGTACGTGAAGTACAACGGAAACGCAAACGCAAGTTGGTTCAGCCGAAACATGATTTGGTCCGGACTGGCGATTCTGGCATTTCTGGGTCTTCACTTCGTTGACTTCTGGGTTCCTGAAATCAACACGAAATTCATCGAAGGGAATTGGGAAGGGACCATGGCCGGAATCGAAGGGTTGCGCTATCATACCGAATTGGTTCACAAATTTGAAAACCCCGTCCGTGTTGCTGCATATTGCATTGCTTTTGTTTTTCTGGCGATGCACCTGTTGCACGGGTTTACTTCATCGTTCCAATCGCTGGGAGCAAACAATAAATATACACGCGGAGCCCTTCGCAAATTCGCGGTTGCCTATTCGATTTTGATTCCTGCGGGATTCATCATCATTGCATTGTATCATCACTTTAACATTCATTAATCATAACGACATGAGTACGTTAGATGCCAAGATACCTGAGGGACCCATCAAAGACAAATGGACCCATCATAAAAACAAAATCAATGTTGTTAACCCGGCGAACAAGCGACTGATCGATGTCATCGTTGTAGGGACGGGATTAGCCGGAGGATCTGCTTCCGCTTCACTTGCTGAACTCGGATACAACGTAAAAGCATTCTGCTTCCAAGATTCGCCTCGAAGAGCTCACTCAATTGCAGCTCAGGGAGGAATCAACGCAGCAAAAAACTATCAGAACGACGGTGATTCCGTATACCGATTGTTTTATGACACTGTAAAAGGGGGCGACTACCGTGCACGTGAGGCGAACGTTTATCGACTTGCGGAAGTATCGGAAAATATCATCAACCAATGCGTGGCACAAGGTGTTCCTTTCGCTCGTGAATACGGAGGGTTGCTCGACAACCGTTCGTTTGGTGGAGTGCTGGTTTCCCGAACCTTCTACGCGAAAGGGCAAACGGGTCAGCAGCTTCTCCTCGGAGCATATTCTGCCATGAATCGCCAGATTGGCAAGGGCAAAATCAAAATGTACAACCGTCACGAAATGCTGGAATTGGTTGTGGTTGATGGCAAAGCCCGCGGAATCATCGCCCGAAATCTCGTCACCGGAGAAATTGAACGTCACTCGGCACACGCCGTTGTGATTGCCAGTGGGGGATATGGCAATGTTTTCTTTCTTTCTACCAACGCAATGAGATCCAACGTGACAGCGGCATGGCGAATCCATAAGAAAGGAGCCTATTTCGCAAATCCGTGTTATACACAAATCCACCCCACGTGCATTCCACGTTCGGGAGACTATCAATCGAAGTTGACACTCATGTCGGAATCGTTGCGTAACGATGGCCGAATCTGGGTTCCGAAAAACATAGAAGACGTAAAAGCCATTCGTGCCGGACAATTGAAGCCAACAGAAATTGCCGAAGAAAATCGCGATTACTACCTGGTGCGTCGATACCCTGCGTTTGGTAACCTCGTTCCGCGCGACGTAGCCTCACGTGCAGCGAAAGAACGCTGTGACGCCGGATACGGAGTAAACGAAACGGGCGAGGCGGTATACCTCGATTTTTCCAGCGCAATCAAACGCTACGGAAAAGAAAAGGCTACCGTAATGGGAGAAAACAACCCTTCCGATGCACGCGTTAGCGAATTGGGAGAAGGTGTCGTAGAAGCCAAGTACGGAAATCTCTTCCAGATGTACGAGAAGATTACAGACGACAATCCGTACAAGACACCGATGAAGATTTATCCAGCGGTGCACTACACCATGGGGGGAATTTGGGTGGATTACAACCTGATGACGACCATCCCGGGTTGCTATGCGACAGGAGAGGCGAATTTCTCCGATCACGGCGCTAACCGACTAGGTGCATCTGCTTTGATGCAAGGACTTGCCGATGGATACTTCGTACTCCCATACACGATCGGTGACTTCCTTTCCAACGACATTCGAACCGGTCCGATTTCTTCAGAATCTGCTGAGTTTGATGAAGCTGAGAAATCCGTGAAAGATCGCATACAAGCACTGATGAACATCAAAGGGAACAAATCCGTTGATCACTTCCACAAGCGGCTTGGAAAAGTGATGTGGGACAACGTTGGAATGACCCGAAACGAACAAGGGTTGAAAGAAGCAATTGCGGAAATTCGCCAAATCCGTGAAGAATTTCATTCCAGTGTTTCCATTCCGGGAGAGGCAAACGAACTCAATCCAGAACTTGAGAAGGCGCTGCGGGTTGCTGACTTCCTGGAGTTGGGAGAGCTATTCGCTTGTGACGCACTGCACAGATCCGAATCCTGCGGCGGGCATTTCCGTGAAGAATCTGCCGAAGAAGACGGACCTCAAAAGGGAGAGGCGAAGCGAGATGATGAAAACTTCGCTTATGTAGCGGCCTGGGAATGGACAGGAGACCCCGGCAAGGCCAACCTGCACAAAGAAGAATTGACATTTAACGATATTGAACTGAAACAACGTTCATACAAATAAGAAGATCATGAAATTGACGCTGAAAGTTTGGAGACAAAAGAGCGCCAGCGACAAAGGTCGGATGGAAAGCTACACGTTGGATAACGTATCCGGGCACATGTCTTTTCTTGAAATGATGGATGTTCTCAACGAACAACTGATTTCCGAAAGAAAAGAACCCGTGGCATTTGACCACGATTGCCGTGAAGGTATTTGCGGAATGTGTTCCATGCACATCAATGGTGAACCACACGGACCGGACAGAGGAGTAACGACGTGCCAGTTGCACATGCGTAAATTCAACGATGGCGATACAATTTACATTGAGCCTTTCCGGGCAAAAGGATTCCCGGTAATCAAAGATTTGGTAGTAGACCGCTCTGCCTTTGATCGCATTCAGCATGCCGGAGGATTTATTTCGGTCAACACGTCCGGAAATACCCAGGATGCAAATGCGATTCCTGTTCCGAAACACGACGCTGACAAAGCTTTTGACGCTGCAACCTGTATTGGATGTGGAGCATGCGTTGCTGCTTGTAAAAATGCGTCTGCGATGCTGTTCGTATCGGCCAAAGTGTCTCAATTTGCCCTTCTTCCACAAGGTAAAGTAGAGGCAAAGCGCCGCGTGTTGAACATGGTGGAACAGATGGACAAAGAAGGGTTCGGAAACTGTACAAATACAGGGGCTTGTGAGGTAGAATGTCCGAAGGGAATTTCACTTGAGAATATTGCCCGGATGAACCGTGAGTACCTGAAGGCATCTTTGTCTTCAGAATAACCCGATCAACGTACGTCTGCCAAAGGGAATCTCTTTAGATTCCCTTTTTTCGTCTATAAAATTTAATAAATGACTGGACATCAGTGAATTTTTAGCTTACCTTAGCCTATCTAAAATTATTCATATGAAAAAGACACTACTTACTCTTGTAGTTGTTGCGACCGGATTTTGGGTGAACTCACAGGTGATCTGTGCCGGAGTTAGTCCCGCTGCGATTCAAGGCAACTACAACTTTACATGGGCAGATCCAGCCGGAGGAGACTGGTCCTGTCCTAATTTTCTCATCTCAGGAACCTTTGTACAAGATACGCTCGCGATGATGGAAGATGGTACGCCGGGAACGAACGCCGAAGGAAACCCTCTCTCTCAAGAAGGGTGTATGGAGGTTGATCTTAATCTCTCTGACATCCGTGGTAAAATCGCAGTATGCTACCGAGGTACATGTCAATTCGGATCGAAAGCAATGAACGCACAAGACAGTGGCGCAGTTGCCATTATTATCATCAACCGTGACCCATCTCCAATCGGAATGGCAGGAGGTGCAGAAGGGAGTGGGGTAACCATTCCTGTTGTCATGTTGGGTGCTACGGATGGTGCGGCATTGGTGAATCAAATGCTGACTGATGACGTCGTGATGTTCATTGGAAACAAAACAGGATTGTATGATCACGATGCTGGTGTAAGCAAGAACAGCACACTTATTTCTAAGTCTACGGGTGTTCCATCCCAATTGGCACAAAACGGATCCGAGTTCAATTTTGACTTTGGGACACGCGTATTCAACTACGGTATCCAAAATCAAACAGGAATGACATTGAACGCCAGCGTTGATGGACCCTCCGGAAACGTATACAGCGAAACGATAACGCTTCCAACTGTACTCGCCGGAGACAGCATCGACGTCGAGCCATCTCAACCGATCAACTTCCCACAATTCTCATTGGCATCTTATCCTGATGGACGTTACACGGTTACCTATACCTTGAGCGGATTGGATTCTACAGACGCCTATTCAGCAGACAATACAGTTGAGGCTGATTTTGTTATTTCAGACTCTATTTACGCATTGGCGCACTTGGACGAAACAACAAACACCCCGATTCAAACGAACGGATTTCGCCCATCCGTAAACACATCTACTTTCTCGAACTGTATTGTGTTGGATAATCCGAACGCGAGTCGTCTTCAGGTAGATGGGCTCTACTTCCAGGCAATCGGTAGCTCTGTTGATTTAACCGGAGAACAAATTGGAATGTACGTCTACCAGTGGCAAGATGTATTTACAGATTTGAACGATCCAGCTCTTGCATTCAATAACTTGATACTTGCGGGTAACGGTTTCTACACATACCCTTCCGATCTTCAGGGAGAAACGGTATATGGAGCATTGGATTCTCCGGCAGAATTGTCGGATAACCAACGTTACCTGATGTGTGCTCAAACGTTCAACTTAGACGTTTTCCTTGGGTTCGACAACACCGTGAACTACTTGTGGAACGAAGATTACTATCTTCAGCCGCTTGGTCCTATCGAAAATGACGGTGCGTACTTTGCATCTGGATTTGGAATGGACATTGTACCGGGTATTGGTGCTAAAGTTTCTGACAACACCGTTGGTCTTGAAGAGAACGGAACGATCGAGGGGGTAGCTTATCCAAATCCTGCAACAGAGGAAGTAACGATTTCATTGGAAACGGCTGCTAAGGGAACATTGGTTGTTTCTGACATAACCGGAAAAGTTGCTATGACGTTGGATGTTTCATTCGCAAATGAAAACAACCGTGTTGATATTTCCGAGCTTGAGCCAGGGCTTTACCTTTTCAACGTTGAGTTGGAGAACGGACAAACTTCTCAGTTCAACATCGTGAAGAAATAACACGCACTCACACTGCAAAAAGGGGCGCCCGTTTGAGCGCCCCTTTTTTGTGTACAACGGTTCAATTAGAAATTGAACGACAAACCAAACGTCAGGGGATAAATATCTACGGTTTTACCTTCGTCAAACAGCGGTAGAAGGCTGTAGTTGGCGAATACTCCAACGCCTGAATATCCCATACGTACCGTTGCATCCAATCGGAATGGGTTCAATGTGTACGTTCCTTTGTTCTTCTCTTTGAACTCCTTTCCGTCGAGGTCGCCGACTCTCTTTGTTTTGGATGTCATTCTCACCCCGCCGATTACTCCTGTTGCCAAATAAAAACTCTTGCTCGCACGATGGCTTGTGTTGAATTCCAGGAGCAGCGGAATGGTTACATAGGATGCTTTGAGTTTATTCTTGCTATAGGTCACGTTTGTGTCCAACACAGCGAAGATTGTATCGGCATCTCCCTGCAACAAATAGTTGTCGTTGAACGCGTAGGAATCGAATCGGAAGCCGAGACCCGTTGTGAGGCCAACATACGGTGTTCCGAAGTTGAATTTCTTCTCCAAAAGGTTCAGTTCCCAGGTTTGCGAACGTGCCGGGTCGTTTTTCCAGTAAGGATGATTGGGAAAAGAATTGTCAAATCCCCGGGCCATCATCATTCCCAGCCCCAGGCTTACTCCACTCCAGTGCGCTTCGCTCTTTCTTGGTCGCGAGTCTTCTACGTCAATGCTGTCTACCGAAAGCGAGTCTTCTACCGATTCCCAATCGGTATCATCTTCGTTTCCACCGATGATCAGGATTTGCGTTTTTCCGAATTTAATTGCGGTGGTATCTCCTCGTTCTTCAACCTGCCCCAACAAGGGTAATCCGATCATCAAGGCGGTTATGGTTGTAATCAATGTCTTCATGTCTTTTCTCTTTTCGTTTGTTGTAAGACCCGGAACGTTGAGAAAAGTTACAATTCACGACATATTTTTATTCTTTAATCCATAAATGGCTGACGTTAATCCTCCTGCCACTCCTCCATGAAAGCATCCAGGTCCCGTCGGTCCTTCTTGGAGGGCTTTCCTTCGTTGTGCGCCCGATAAGATCGTTGTGCGAGCTGGTACGTTCTCAACTTTTCGATTTCTTCTTCCGGAGTTAAGTCAACTAAATAGTCCGCAACGAGTTTTGCTCCCACTCTTTTCTCAAGTAATTGAATGACGCGATAGGTAAACGTAGCGGTATGACGAATTACCTGAATTTCATCACCCAGTTTGACTTCACGTGCAGGTTTCACGTGGTCTCCGTTCAGACGGATTCTGCCTTTATTGATTGAATCTGCGGCCTGTGAGCGTGTTTTGGCAAAACGAACACCCCACGCATACTTATCCAGGCGATAACTCATCTCTTGGCTTCTTTGGAAGGATACAACCATCCATTCGCACGAATGATTGATGAACTCCCGGAACATTTCATGTGAAACATCCCTGTTGACGTACACATTGTTTCCGGTTTTGAAAAACAATCATTCCGAAATTCCTCTACGGTCATTTTTTGGCTACCTGCACCGCCGGGTCCGGTTTTCCCATTTGGTACAGGAACTTCGCGTGACCGCCCAACGCATCCAAGAAGGTTTTGTACGAGTAGTATGGCAAATTGTACTCAATGGCTGTATCGCGAACAATGTGCGAAATTTTGTGGTAATGCACGTGACAGATATTCGGAAACAAGTGGTGCTCCACCTGGTAATTCAGCCCTCCAACATACCAGGAAAATAGGCGTGATTTAGGGGCGAAATTCGCGGTGTTGAGAAGCTGGCTTACCGCCCAGTCTGCCTCAATATTTCCCGAGGCCGCAGGCTCTGGAAAAGCGGAAGACGGAACTACGTGCGCCGGTTGGAAAATCAATGATAGCATTAATCCACAAACGAGGTGCATAACGACAAATCCTAAGATTGTAAACCACCAGGGAGCGCTGCAAAACACCAGCGGAAGCGTGATCATCGTTCCCAAATAAAGCAACTTACTCATTATAATCACTGAAATGATACTCTTCGGATTCGCCTTTTGTGTTTTTACAAGTCCGTTTTTGCGATAACGAGCATACTGCTGATAATCCTTGCTAAACACCCACATGATGGTCATGAGTGAATACAAAAACCAGGCATATAAAAACTGATAACGATGTCCTTTTCGGTGCTTTTGGTTGGGTGAAAAGCGAAGCAAAGCCCCCGCATCGATATCCTCGTCCATTCCGGATACATTCGTATACGTATGGTGAAGAACGTTGTGTTGAATCCGCCAGTTTGTATCGCTTCCTCCGATCACATTCAACAACTTCCCAAGAACCCTGTTTACCGCGGGGTTACGCGAATATGCATTGTGGTTGGCATCGTGCATAATGGACAAACCAATGCCCGACATTCCGAAGCCCGTCAGCACCCACATAAGCATGATCATGAACCAGGAATCGAAGACCGTAAGGATCATTACGAAAGGAACCACGTACAGCGAAATCATGAAAACGGTTTTGATTACCATATTCGCATTTGCGTAACGCGAAACGTTGTTATCTTTGAAGTACGCGTTTACACGCGATCGCAACACTGTATAGAAGTCCGCCCGATCTGTATTTTCGTAGCGAAGATGCTTGAATTCCATGACGTTCGAATAAAAAATAAAAAACAAAGGTAAGCCTATTTTTTGGGGTGCTTCACACAAAACCGTGAAGAATTGTTATCCTTCTGTTGGCATACTATTATTTGATTAGCTTTGCCTTGGTTCAACGCTCTGATATGGATAAATCTACACTTCCCCTGTATTGCGAAAACCTGTTGAGAAGACAGCGTTTGAAGACCCGCAAAGTAACGGTAGGAGCTATTGGAATTGGCGCGAATGAACCGATTCGGGTACAATCCATGACCACTACGGACACCATGGATACGGAGGGTTCCGTTGAGCAATCGATCCGGATGATCGACAGAGGATGTGAACTGGTTCGGCTTACGGCCCCAAGCAAAAAGGACGCAGAGAACCTACAAAACATCAAAAATGCCATTCGCCGGCGCGGATACAATGCTCCTTTGGTCGCGGATATTCATTTTACGCCGAATGCAGCGGAAATTGCTGCAGGAATTGTCGAAAAAGTACGTGTAAATCCGGGAAATTACGCCGACAAAAAACGTTTTGAAGAAATCGAATACACCGATGCGTCCTATCGGGCGGAACTGGAACGAATCGAAGAGAAATTTACACCGTTGGTACTGCTTTGCAAGGCAAACGGAACCGCAATGCGCATTGGTACGAATCACGGATCTCTTTCCGATCGCATATTGAGTCGATACGGAGATACTCCGGAGGGAATGGTGGAATCTGCCATGGAATTCCTGCGCATTTGTCGCAAACACGATTACCATGAGATCGTGCTTTCCATGAAAGCAAGTAACACGCTTGTGATGGTTCAGGCCTATCGCCTGTTGGTTTCTACCATGAAAAATGAGGGGATGGATTACCCCCTTCATCTGGGCGTTACAGAGGCGGGTGAAGGAGAAGATGGGCGCATCAAGTCGGCGGTTGGAATTGGGGCTCTTTTAGAAGATGGACTGGGCGATACAATCCGTGTAAGTCTAACCGAGGCCCCGGAAGAAGAAATCCCGGTTGCTCAGAAGCTCTTGGAGAAATACAAAAACACGGATTTTACCCATCCGGATTCTGAGGTTTCGTTGGGAGACCTTCCGTACAATCCATTCGCTTATCATCGTCGGGAAACAACAGAGATATTAACCATCGGAGGAGCAAACGTTCCACGCGTCGTTGGAGATGTTTCAACCATTGAAAACATCAAACCGAGTCACTTATTTGGTTACGGGTATCACTATTCCGTTCCTCTCGATAAATGGAACATTTCCGATCTTGCGGCAGACATTTTGTACGTCGGAGATCAACTTCTCGATTTCGAAGTTCCGGGTACATTGATGGTTCTGTGCAATTACAAAAACTGGAAGGAAAATTACCGGGATAAAGCTGGGTTTTACCCAATGATCGAACGCGATTCTCTGAGCGATTTTTCTCCGGAAGATGTTGTTTTTCTATCTGTAATGGCCGATTGTTTTGACGCAGAAATCATCAAGGATTATCCGAATGTCATTGTGGTCCTTTCCTGTGACGAAGACAGGCAGCAAACTCAATATTTTCGCAGAATTCAACTGAATCTTGCGAAAAATCAATGTAAAAACCCGATTATTCTCACTTCCAGGTGGGGTTTTGAAGACTCGGAAATGTTCCAATTATGGACTTCTGCAGATCTTGGCGTTCACCTGATCGATGGGTTTGGCGACGGAATTTGGATCCGTGGCAACGTGCCAAGCCAGGTAATCAACACGACCTCGTTCGGAATCCTTCAGGCTACACGAACACGGATTTCAAAAACCGAATACATTTCCTGTCCTTCGTGTGGACGAACCCTGTTCGATTTACAAGAAACGACGGCTAAAATCCGGGCAAAAACCGACCATCTGAAAGGCGTGAAAATTGGCATCATGGGATGTATCGTAAATGGTCCGGGTGAAATGGCCGACGCCGATTATGGATACGTGGGGACCAGACCCGGGAAAATTCACCTGTACAAGGAAAAAACGGTGGTTAGGAAGAATGTGGATGAATCCGAAGCGGTTGATGCACTTATCGACTTAATCAAGGAGCATGGGGATTGGGTAGAACAGGTTTAGAATTGGTGATGAGTAATGCGTGATTATTAATTGAATTATTTCTCACGCTTCGTAATTCTGTTTTTCCGAATTGCATGCACGTTGAGGATCTCGAAATGTGCACAACTACATAAAGTACATAAAGATTCAGCACTTCGACTCCGATCAGCGCTCCGATCTTTGCCTGAATTGCACGTTGAGGCTCTCGAAACGTGCACAACTACATAAAGTACATAAAGATTCAGCACTTCGACTCCGATCAGTGCGCATTTTACAAGCATCTTGCTGACTTACAAACAATTAACACAGCAATCCACACCTCAAAAAATCACCCCTCCTATTCGACGATCGTTGGATGGTCAAGGTGATTCTATATCCAAAAGGGAGATCATGCGTTAGAGAGCCTCTATTCGTTTTTTTGGGTCCCGAATTAGCTTATCGACCTAAAAAAATGAGCAAAACGGAAACATCACTCGGAGAAACCCCGCTAATTCTTGAAGCCTGTCCTATCGTAGCGGGTTGAATTTCTGAAAGCTTCTCCTTTGCTTCAGCACTCAAACTTGCCAACTTCCGGAAATCCATATCTGCAGGAATTTTTACTTCGTCCAGGCGCGACATTTTTCGAGCCGTATCTTCCTCCCGTGAGATGTATCCTTCGTACTTCAGTTGGATTTCGGTTTGCGAAACGATGTCTCCGTGTTCTTCAAGCAAGGAATTCGCGAGTTGTTTTGTCTCCGGACTCATTTCCATGATCTCGGGCATTCCTATTCCCGGGCGCGTTATGAGCGAATTTAATTTCACCTGTTGAATTATCGGGCTGCTTTCCGATCGCTGTAAAATTGGGTTTGCTATTTGAGGGCTTACCCCTTCTTTGCGTAAGGATTTTGCCAATCGTGTTGTTCCTTTGCGTTTGGTTTCAACACGAAGCATCGCCTCTTCGTCTGCAAGGCCTAATTCGTATCCAATTGGGGTCAAACGAAGGTCCGCATTATCTTGTCGCAAGAGAATTCTGTATTCCGCACGACTGGTAAACATTCGATAGGGCTCTTCTGTTCCTTTTGTTATGAGATCATCAATCAGTACGCCAATGTATGCATCGCTTCGGGAGAGAATGAACGCTTGTTGCTCATTCACTTTTCGGTGTGCATTGATTCCTGCCATGAGCCCCTGGCAAGCCGCCTCTTCGTAGCCTGTGGTTCCATTGATCTGCCCGGCGAAATACAAATTCTCCACACGCTTGGTCTCAAGCGTATGTTTCAATTGCGTGGGAGGAAAGTAATCGTATTCGATCGCATATCCGGGTCGGAACATTTTTGCATTCTCAAACCCCGGAATGGAGCGCATTGCTTTCATTTGTACGTCCTCAGGAAGCGAGGTACTGAATCCATTCACATAAATTTCTATGGTGTTCCAGCCTTCCGGTTCCACAAACACCTGGTGGCGCTCACGATCGGCAAAACGATTGATCTTATCCTCTATGCTTGGACAGTATCGCGGGCCGACACTTTTAATTGCGCCATTAAACATCGGAGAGCGATCGAATCCTTCTTTCAACAACTCATGCGTTTCGGGATTCGTGTAGGTAATGTGGCATGCTCGTTGCTGTGTGAGTGCGGGAGTATTCGAAAAGCTAAATTTTGACGGATTTTCATCTCCCGGCTGTTCTTCCATTTTGGA
>JAURNA010000042.1 GCA_030830385.1 Crocinitomicaceae bacterium
TTCAAGAAGTTCGTTGTATTTCTTCGCAGGGACACACGATGCCAGAAGAATGATTCCGGAAAGAACAGTCAGAAATTGCTTCATGATGAATCAGTTTGAAGCAAAGTTCATGAAATTGTTGTCCGGACCGATGCATATCTCAATCAGTTATGCACACGATAAGGTGAATTGATGCGAACTTTCCCGGGCCTGATGAAAGAATACTTCGAACAACTCGGGCTCTCCCTCGGTTTCGCCATCGCATGGCACAATTGCACTGGCGATGAGAACCAGGGAAAAGCGAAGAAGAAATTTCACAATCGATATTCACTCAAACAATGGGCAGGCCGAATTCGACGTTCGATCCGGTTTACACGTTGTAAAACGCAGTGAAAATTCGTGCGTATTTTGTGCGGCAATCTGGATGTCGGATAGGGTGTAATCGAAGCTGTACCCAATGGCAAATTGCTCGTTGAATTTGATCTGAAAGAAAGCCATAAAAGCATCCGTGTTTCGATAGCCGAGGCCAAAATTCAGGAAGTTGTTGTAGTCGAGATGTGTTTGAATATCGACTGATGCAGGGCCTTTCGGGGGAATTCGGATAATCATGTTGGGAAGAAACGTGACCCGGTCATTAAGCGGCATTCGATAACCGCCATTGAGAGACATGTGAAGTCTGAACCGTGCGTTTTCTCCAATGGGTGACCATGGCGTGGGAAACAGGTTTTGAAGAATCAATCCCGCGTAGAAATTCGTGGCGTTGTACCATGCGCCGAACGATGCATCCGCTCCGAAGAAGGACCCTTCATTTTGCACTATAGGATCGGGTTCAGCCGTGTGAATTCCAAGAGGATCATACCCCATTTGAACAACTCCGCCATAGATTCCCAGAGATAATCGATTCGTTTTGTCAAAGTTAAAGTGCCCTGCATACGCCAGGTTAAAGCGCTGCAAATGGAAGTTACCGATTCGATCTGTTTCAAAACGGAAGCCCATGCCGTGCCTGCCACTCAAATAAGCGCGCCGTTTCGAATTTAACGGAACACTCACGGTGAAAAACCCACTTCTCGGAGCTCCTTCGAAACCTACCCATTGCATCCGATAAAGCGAATGAATGTCAATGCATTTTTTGATGCCTGCGTGTGCCGGATTCAAGGCAAACTGATGCCAGGACCACTGTGAATATTGTGGAAGTTGCTGGGCATAACCCACGCTGCACGAAGCGAGAACGAAAAACAAAATCCGAATGTACCTCATCGCATAAGTGTTACATGTCCTTTAAACACTTGATTTTCCGGGTCATTGAGGTTCAATAGATAATAATAAACCCCTGACGGCAGATTTGCACCGCGCGATGTTGTTCCGTTCCAGGCTTTGTTTTCTGAGTATCCGATGGTTTCAAAAACCTGCTGTCCCCAACGATCAAATACCTTCAATTGCGCATTTGGAAACACCTCAATACCATCGATCACCCACGTTTCATTTCGGTCGTCGTTATTGGGTGAAAATGCGTTGGGTATATCAATAAACGTACTGATAAATACGGTGGCCTGATCCGTCAATGTACAGCCATTTTGAATAGCTGTCAAGGTAAATGTGGTTGTTTCCGTTGGGGTCACTACGGGATTCAATGAGCTAGGGTTACTGACCAAAAAACTCGGTGTCCACGAATAAGTGGTAGCCGTGGTGGACCCTCCCAGAAAAACAGATTGACCGGGTGAAACGCTTTGGTCAGGGCCTGCATCCAGTGGAAACGACTCAATGACGACAGGTACGCTCGTATCGTTAACCATTTCAATACACTGAGCATAACAGGCAGTTTGAACAGATACAACACTTCCAGCCTGAAGTTCAGTAGTTTGAAAAAACGGATCCGTTGTCGTTGCGGCCAAAATGCCATCCACGTACCATGTATAATCGCCCGTATCGGGACAATTGGTAACGGATGCTGTGAATGTTACGATCTCACCCTGACACGCAGTCGTCAGGGAAGGAGTGATGCTAACGTCCGATACCAGTCGATTGATTCCGGTTCCGGATACGGTTATCGTGAACGAAGCCTCTGCGGGAGAAGTAACACCTGCACCACTATTGTCACCATCCACAACGACATAATACGTCGTGTTTGGAAGCAACCCCGGCGCAGTTAGCGTAAAATTTCCCGTGGTGCCTGCCTCGCAATTTCCCAGCGCGGTATAAGTGGAAGCGTCGCACGGCGCAGATGCCGACAAAATGGAAGCCTGAAGCTCATTGTCTTGCCCGGGGTTGGTTTGAAAACTCAGGTTTGTAATGTTTACGTCCACGGCACCACCCACGGCGTTGGTAGTAAATGTAAACCAAACGGTATTATCCGGAGAAAAACAAAACGCAAAACCATCCTGACAATTCGGACAAATGACAGAAGTTGCGCCGATATTATTGGCCTGATACGTCTGATTGGGGCAAAGTTCCAACGCCTGACTGCATGGGTCGTAAGGCTCTTGACTCCACACAATGGACAGAGAAAAGAAGCTTACTAACAAAAAAATAACAATTCCTCTAAACATCATTAAAGTGCCCTGTTTGTGCGGAGATCACCAAATTTACGATAATTTTAGCGTCCTTAGAACATTTACTACAACTACATGGTTCTCTTTTGGCACGATAATGGAACAATCATGCTGAATGGAAAAATAATGGCTTATGAGACAAATTATTACGCTCTTTTTTACACTTTTTCTCACATCAACAATTTTCGGACAGCATTTGCAGTACGACAATAGTTCCAAATGGTTCTTCGGATTGAATGCCGGTGCAACATGGAATACAACGGATGTGAAGAACAAAACAGATTATGGATGGGGGTTCACCGTCGGTAAATCGTTCAATTACGGATTAGGGAATGCTCTGAGCTTTGATGTACGCGGAAGGTATCTACGCGGGTTTTGGTATGGGCAGGATTTTGACACGACTAATCTGGCCCACCTGGGAACCGATTACAACGGTGCGTTGCAGAATTATCAGAACAATCCCGGATACACCGTGAACAACTTCCAGGCGGATGTACATCACCTCGGTCTTGAGTGGGTGATGCATTTCAATCGGTTGGCAGATCGGACAGGGTGGGACCCATACATCTTTGGCGGAGCGAATCTCGTCTGGAACGAAACCTTCGGGAACCTTACGAACAACAATATCAACATAGCGCCGCTGGGACAGTACGATTACGATTCAATCGGCTTCAATCAGGCGTCGATCAATTCCTCGTTGGACAATAGTTACGATACTCCACTGGAAGGCAGCACAGATCGCTATGATGTAAATTTTATGCCGAGCCTTGGTTTGGGTCTTGCCTACAACGTTGGGCCACGATTTGCACTGGGAGTTGAGCACAAAACAACATGGACATTACAGGATTACTTCGATGGATATCAGGACCCAACTCCCGGATTTCTCGGATCTCAAAATGATGTGTATCACTATACAGGTGCATTTTTGCGATTCCGTTTCAAAACGAATCAATCGCGTCCGACGACGCCGCCAAATCCAACACCGACCCCGGGAATTGCTCCTTGTCAGAACCCCATCATTCGTATGATCCGCCCAGATCACCGACAAGTGACGGTTCAGGATCAGCTCTATGTGATGAAGGCGAATGTTCGTTATGTGTCGAACCGAAACAATATTGCGCTTCGAGTCAACGGAGTCTCAACAAATAACTTCCTCTACAACCCGAATACTCACGAGTTGGAAAGCAACCTGTTGTTAAACGCAGGAACGAACACGGTTGAATTGACTGCCCGCAATGGATGTGGAAGCGACAGAGAAACATGGACGATCACCTACAAGGATTGTGAAGCACCTGTTGTAACCTTCCCTGGGATAAATGGAGGGAATGGCGCTGACGTCAGTCAGCAAATTTACACAGTGAATGCGAACATCGAGAATACAACAAACATCACATATCGTGTAAACGGAGTGACAAGCACGAACTACACGTACAATAGTGTGTCGGATCGCTTCGTGAGTACAATCAACCTGCGCGAAGGACAAAACAGCATTCAAATTACAGCAACAAATGCATGTGGAACATCTACGCAAACCGTATACGTCACGTACACAGATTGTGCAACCCCGTACGTTAATTTCTTCGCAGGAAATGGAGCGCTCGTTCAGTCAGACAATGCCACCTATCTTGTGAGAGCGCAACTGACAAATGTGGTGAGTCGTTCGAACATCACGTTCCATGTGAATGGAGTAAACCGATACTTCACATACAACCCCTCAACAGGACTATTGGAAGCAACGGTGGCGTTGAGCCCGGGTCAGGATGCCATTCAAATTACAGCGACCAACCTATGCGGAACAGCAACAGAGTTCATCACAGTAGACTTTACGCCATGTGTGGAACCATTGATTCAAATGATCACACCGTTGAATCATACAGTTCAGAATGGAACGGGTACGCAACAGGTGAAGGCGAAGTTGTTGAACGTTGCATCTATGAATGACATTCAGCTGTTCGTAAACGGAAGTCCCCAGCCAGGAGGAGTCTTTAATGCTATTACGAAGATCTTTGAGAAGGCAGTTGGATTGAGCTCCGGAACCAATACCATTCAGTTGGTTGTAACAAATGACTGCGGGACGGATGCGCATACGATTCATGTAAATTACACCCCATGTGATCAGCCGGATGTACAGATCATTTCTCCAACGGGAGAAAGTTTTACATCGAACACTTCAACTGCGGTTCAGGCCTATGTGTACAACGCAACTTCAGCAAGTCAGGTGAAAATGTATGTAAACGGTGCACTGCAGTCAGGAGGAACGTGGAATGCTTCAACAAGTCTTTATCAGAATACGGTAACACTGAACACAGGAGTAAACACGATTCAAATAGTCGCTACAAATAGCTGTGGATCGGACGTGGCATCTGTTTCTGTGACGTACAGACCGTGTGATGTACCGGCAATTTCGATCATTTCGCCATCAATCGACCCATTCTACACAAGCGCTGCGACCTATGCCGTTTCAGCGTCGGTATCGGGTGTAACGGGAGCTGCCCAGATTCAGTTGATCGTGAACGGTGTGGATGACCCAACGGGTGATACCTACAACAACGGAACAAATACCTATGTGAATACGGTGAACTTGTCTCCGGGTAACAACCAGATTAAAATCATTGCAACAAACGATTGTGGAACCGTAACACGAACGATTAACATCGTGCGTGAGGTTGAGAATGGAGGAGACGAAATGATCACCATTTGCTATGTCCACCCGAACAACGTAGGAAATCCTCAAACGATTGAGATTCCTATGGAACAATGGCCAGCTTATCAGGGGCTCGGAGCACTGTTAGGACCATGCCCGGACCCGGAGCCTGTTGATGAGGAAATGATCATTTGTTACGAAGTAAATGGTCAGCCATCAACAGTGACAATTTTGACATCAGAGTGGCCGGCATATGATGCTTTGGGTGCAACACCCGGGCCCTGTCTCGAGCCGGAGCCGGTTGAAGAGAAGATCATGATTTGTCATATTCCTCCCGGAAATCCCGGAAACCCGCAGCAGATTGAAATTCCACTGTCTGCATGGCCCGCACATCAGGCACACGGGGATATTCTTGGGCCTTGCCCAACGGAGGAGCCTTCAGGCGGAGGAAATGAAACAGTAACAATTTGTCACTATCCACCGGGCAACCCGGATAATCCCCGTCAATTGGAGATTCCATTGTCTGCATGGCCCGCACATCAGGCACATGGGGACGTACTCGGGCCTTGCCCACCACAAGACCCTTCAGGGGGAGGTGATGAAGAAAAGATAACGATTTGTCACTACCCACCGGGCAACCCGGATAACCCCCGTCAATTGGAGATTCCATTGTCTGCATGGCCCGCACACCAGGCACACGGGGACGTACTCGGTCCCTGTCCGTCAATTGGAGGCGATGGAAATGGAAACGGTGGAGGGAATACCAACTCTGGTGGAGCAAGCTCTGCAACCATGGTGATTTGCTTCCGCGGATTTACCCGTGAGATTTCGATAGGTCAATGGCCAAACTTCCAGAGCAAAGGTGCAACGGAAGGACCTTGTCCAGAGGCTACAATGACCATCTGTTACAGGGATGAAACGATGGAAATCGCTGTATCGAAATGGAACCGCTACAAGCAGTTGGGTGCAACGCAAGGACCATGCCCCGATGTGGGATCGAATAGTAACGGAGTCGGTAACCAGAATACCGTTGGAACCGGAGGGACGCATTCCGGAGAAGCTCATGGTGGAGGCAATGGTTCTTCAGGGAACACAATGGTGATCTGCCATACACCTGAAGGATCCATTGGTTCACAAACCACCGAAATCCTGATCGAGGAATGGCCGCAGTATCAGGCTGAGGGAGCCTTCATCGGACCCTGTCCAACGAACAACGGTGGCAGCAATGGCAACGAAGGAGGCAACGGAAATGGCGGTGACAACAGCGGCAAGCCGAAGAATACTGATCCGGGAACGAATTCCGGCAGTAATGCAGGGAATCCTGACTCTCGTACCGATGAGGGGGAAGCCGCGCGCAAGGCAGAAGAGGATCGCAAGCGAGAGGAAGCTGAACGTGCTCGCAAGGCAGAAGAGGACCGCAAACGGCAGGAAGAAAAAGAGAAGAAAGAACAAGAGAAGCAAAAAACAAAA
>JAURNA010000315.1 GCA_030830385.1 Crocinitomicaceae bacterium
AAGATTCGGATCATTTAACGACTACAGCAAATCGTTGGCCAAATTTGCCAGTTCCGAACGTTCTCCTTTTTCCAGTTTTACGTGCGCAAAAAGGTTCTGTCCTTTGAGCCGATCCACCAGATAGGCAAGGCCATTACTGTTTTCATCGAGGTATGGTGTGTCAATTTGGTTGACGTCTCCTGTAAAGACGATCTTGGTATTCTCCCCGGCGCGTGTGATGATCGTTTTGATCTCGTGCGGAGTCAAATTTTGCGCTTCATCGATGATGAAAATGATATTCGATAAACTCCGACCCCGGATAAAGGCCAGTGGTGAAATCACAATCTTTCCGCTCTCTTCCAATTCCAAAATTGCCTTGTGCTTACGTTCGTTTTCCCCGAATTGGGATTTGATGAACTTCAGGTTGTCCCACAGCGGCTCCATGTACGGACCGATCTTGTCGTTTGCATCTCCCGGAAGGAAACCAATTTCTTTGTTAGACAAAGGAACAATTGGTCGCGCCAAAATGATCTGATGGAATTTCTTATGCTGATCCAGTGCAGAAGCAAGAGCGAGCAATGTTTTTCCCGTTCCTGCAACACCTTGAAGTGCTACCAGCTTGATCGCTGGATTTAGCAGTGCATTCAAAGCAAAGGCTTGTTCGGCATTCTTAGGCTTCACACCGTATACGAATTCCTTTTCGATGCGCTCAAGCATGTCCAAATGTGGATTGTAAACGGCGAGTGATGAGGATTTTCCATTTTTCAAGATGTAATATCCGTTGGCTACTTTGTGTTCACCAAGAATTCCGTTTTCATCAATGCGTCCCTTCGTGAAAATGTGGCGAATTTGTTCCGACTCCACGTTCTCTATCACCTTCGCTCCGGAAACCTGATCCGGATTCGATTGTACCTTGCCCGTTTCGTAGTCTTCGGCAATTATTCCAAGTGCTTTTGCCTTGATGCGAAGATTGATGTCCTTTGTAATCAATACAACCTCCTTCTTCTTTTCTTCCTGCTTCAAACAAAGTGCCGCGTTGATAATTTTATGGTCATTTTTGCCCCTCGCATAGATATTTTCAGCGTTCAGGTCTTCCGGCTGGCAATCCAGTACAACCTTGAACTTACCTTTGCCCTTTCCCAGTGAAATCCAATCGCGCAGATCGTTTTGCCCGGAGAGTTTATCAATGAAGCGAATCACCTCTCGTGCCGAGAAGTTTTTGGTGTCATTGCCGATTTTAAACTTATCGAGCTCTTCCAGAACAGTAATGGGAATTGCAACGTCGTTGATGTCAAAGTTTGTGATGGATTCGTGATCGTGTAACAGCACAGAAGTGTCAAGAATGAAGGTCTTCTTTTTCTTGGGCATAGGCGTCTTTTGATTTGACTTTTAAGATAGGTTTAACTGGACGTTTTACCCCCAAAAAAACAGCGGAGTTATTTACATTTTTTTGTTGATGCTTTTCTCGACGAAAATGGATGTTTGGCATGGGACCAACGACGGTGGATTGAACGGTTGTATCAAGTTAACCTAACAAAGGTTCTTTTGAAACGTGCAGAAAGTTACGCCGTATTGGGAGGTGTCCTCTGCTACAGGGTGACGATTCATGAAGAGAGCGGACCTTATAAGGACGACGATCTATTATGGTTCCAATTGATCATCAACAACCCTGTCCAAAGGAATCAAAACCCTTCCAAAAACGGTGTGTGTCTTCGTAGAATCGAGGTAAAATGTCACGGGAACACGACGGATGCTCCAGAGAACCGATTGCGGACTGTTGGGGGTTAGCGACGGTCTGTAGTGACTTGTGTGGAAACACAAAGATGTATCCGTAGGCCGAAAATACATCGCCGGTGCGTACAGCATCCTGATTTTGTTTTCCTCCCGGGTTAATATTCCTTTTTCAAAAAGACGTTTGGTAAGGGTTTTGGAGTGATGGTTAGTAGAAAGATACATGGAGAATCCGGAGACTTTTACCTGCTTGTATTTCACTACCTCCGTAATGTTGAAGTTCTCGTCGAGTTCGGTTGTTATGTAAGGTTCCTTCACGAGTTCATACCCTCCTTGCCGGAATGCCATGTTGCCCTCCCAGGAATTCAGGAAATCATTCAGGGGAAAACTCACTTTATCGCCGACTTTTTTGATGAGTTTCCGGACAGCGTCCTCCGGTCGGTTTCGAAGTCGTGAAATGTCGAGGTTTACATTGATCATTCGTCGGGTGTATTTCTGAGGAAGCAGTTGTACCCCATTCGGTTTTAGCGAGAACGATAGTGTATCGTAGAATGAAATTTCCGAATGAAGCGTTACCGAATTTGAATCGTTTGTAGCCGAAACCAGCATATCCTGTATACCGTATTCACTCAGTTGGTCATCTTCGACATTCGCAACAATGGCTTTATCGGTAAAAGATTGATTGTTCAGAAAGTTTCTCCATCTTGGTGAGATGCTGTTTTTTCGGGCAAACATGACGCGTTCCAAAAATAAGCGAAGACTTCTTCGTTTACAGAACAGCAGCCAATCTCTCCCATAGGCAATGGCGATGTCACTTACAGAATTGATGTAGATTGGTTTGTTGTAGGCAATGGAATCTTTAAACGGAAAGACCTTTCGAATTTGAACCAATCCTTCGCTCAGTTTGCTGCTATCTCTTACGTTGACAAGTACTCCCCAATCTTTCAGTTCGTATTCCGATTGATTTGCAAAAAAATACACCGGAGATTGAACGTCAAGTCCGTTGGCTTTTCCCTGACCAAGGATGAATTCAGGTGAAATAAACTCGCGCAGCGGAATTTGGTAATTGTACGTTGTCGACATGAGTGATCGCGCGAGCTCAAGGGCATTGGCACGACCAATGATTTGTGCTTCGGGCAAACGATCGAAGAAACGAGGTATCTCAGCCTGCTCCTCGCGTGTGAGGTAAAAGAGCAGAACCGCGAGTCCGGCAGCAAAAACCGCTATGAGTGCGAGCCTGCGAAACATAGTTATTTGGTAATAACGTACAGACTGTTAATCAGGTCAAGAACATAAGCCGTTGCCTGAGCATCGTCTCCTTCGTATCGGTAGGTAATATTGAAGTTAGTACTTGTTTCGAGGGTTTCTGATGATGTGATTTCCATCGTTCCCGGTTTGCCCCGCATCACATCAATCACTTCGTTTTCCTGATCCGAGAAAAGTCCTTTCGGCAGATTATCTGCAGTTGCTCCCGTGTTGATGTAGCTGTATACCGCGCTGCTTTTCATGGCGCGCTTTGCACTCTTTTTGGAAAGTGCATTCTTTCCGTATCCATCCGCATTTTCTGTTACGAGATTTTGATCGTTTGTAACGATGAAAAGTCCGTTTTTGGAAAGAAAATACAAGGGAGCAGCTTCGAATATCGCGTTGGGGACTTCCCAGTAATCTTCGTGCTCGATCAATCCAGATGGACCGCCGATGAGTCGTTTCATGACTTTTTCGGCCAAATCGCTTCGGTCTGTGGTAACGCCAAGTGCAAATACCGGCATGTTTTCTTCGGCCTCTTCTTCCTTTTCAGTGTATCGGTAGGTTTCTTCGTCCAATTCAAAAACGATCTTTCTGGTTTTTACCTGTTGAATTCCGCCATACGTGACGAATGCACTTCCGGGAGCGGTACTGAACAGTGCTTTCTTATTGACGAATTCATCGAGGATTTCCCAGCTCAGTGCCAAAAGTCCGAAATCATCTTCGGATCCCGAAAACATCGGAACAATGACCTCAAATGCTTGTTGGTAGGCTTTCTCTGAGTTCAGATTGCATGTCAGATAGGCGTTGTTGTCCTTGTGGATGTATTTCAACACGCGCGTATTGAACTTGGCGTCCGTAAGTTCAGTGTATATGGAACCCAGTTTTTCGTTGTAGCGAACCTCGAGCTCCAGATTCACGCTTTGGTCTTGTATGGTCAGGTCACCGAGAATCATATTGTCATCGTACAGACTTCGCAGTTTCTGGTAAAAAGAAGGTTCGAGATACCCCATGGATCCCATGCTTTGCTGCATGTCGATGTTGCGCGTATTGTCGAAATAGAAAATTCCTTCCGATGGATTGTTTAACTGCGATGCAAATTGCGGTGACGATCGAACGAGATTTCGTTGTTCTCCAAACAGTTCACGGACCATTTCGTCGAGCCAGATTCCATGCAAGGATGTTTGAATGGAATCCAGCAGCTCGTAATAGGTTTTTTGCGTGGGATCTTCTTCTGCGATGGGAAAATCCGAATGTTCGGGTGTATCAAACGGATCGATGGGTTCTTCGCTGTGTAAATCATTCCAGAACGAATGCTTCTCGTAGCCGGATTCTTCGATCAACATTTCGTACCAGGGGTAGTCGTTTCCACTGGCAAACCAAATTGAATCCGTAATGTCGCGCACAACCTGTATGTCCGGATTTACCCGAAAAAGAACGGCCGCATTCCCTTTGATTGCAATCCGGTTGAAATAGGAGGCAAAAATCTGTACATCCGGATAGGAACTTTCAATTGGCTCGTAGTCGTCGAACGTTTCGAACAAGGTGTATTGATCATCAATTCCAAATGAAAAACCGGCAATGGTGTACTCTTGGTTCCAACCCTGGAAAATATTGATACGTTGATCAAAGTCAATTCCCGACTCTTTCAAGGTTTTACCGGATGTCGAACCATCGAAAAGTTCCTGCTGTAATTCTTCCATGAAATCATAACGCACGAGTTCGTCCAGAGAGATCTTTTGCAGAAGGTACACATTGTTCAGGCTAACCACGGAAATGGCTCCTTCCGGAATCAGATCGGTTGACTGCTGGGCAATTCCATGTGAGGCACTCAGTAATGCCGTGATTATCAGGGTGAAAATGTGCAATCGTTTCATGGATGCCATATCGCTGTTTAAAGTGCTTTTGCGGTCCGACAAAATTACGAATTCTAGTTGGTGTCGGATGTATCTGCCAATTCAATTGTGATGTCCAAAAGGCTACTTTCCCGAATAAGGGAATACGGATCGGATTTGAGCATAACGGCCTGCTTATTTTTCGAGATAGATGCAACCTCGTTGGAGCACTCACGGATTTCCGATGTGAATCGCGTGATGGAGAGATAATTGCCATTTTTGAGCAAGTCGATGTCATTGGAACTCAATTCGCTGACTTTGTAAATGGTCATTTTCGGTACCGAGCGAACCAAAGCACCCCCCTTGTAGCTGAGCCAATTGTGATTCAATTCTTCGATCTTATTCGCATTGTATTCGGCTTTGATGACATTCTTGACAGCTACTTGCAGGTCTTCAACCGTTTCAAAATCCACTTTCAACTTAAAGAGATAGTCTGTGTAGTTGCCATCGAAGGTCACTTCCGTGATCCCTTCTTGTTTCCGAAGTTCTTCGATAATTCCGTCAATACGGACAATGATATCGGCCTTTTCGGGCACCTTCTTTCCATCCAGACTGTCTATTGACAGGTAAGAATTCACCTTTACTTTGCTCGAACTGAGGTTCACGGTGTAGCGAAATGTGCCGGATCCATCGGCGTTCATCGACAAATCGTCGATGATTTCGATGCAACCCGTAGCACCCAATAACAAAATAGTCCACAACAAACAGACGCAAATTCGCATGATGTAAATTTACGGAAAACCAAGGTTGCAAAAATAATACCGTTTTCATACTATCGAATTCTGTGTATCTTTGCGATCTAAGCAGTATCTATGGCAATGGATGACAGAATTTCAACAGAGAAGGCACCAAAGCCGGTTGGTTTGTATCCCCATGCGAGACGTGTAGGTAACCTATTGTTTCTCTCGGGTGTAGGACCTCGCTTGGCAGGGTCGGACACGACTGATTCTGCCGTTCCGGGTTTGGAGCTCGACAAAAATGGAAATTTCAAGTCATTTGACTTTGAAGCACAGTGTAGGAGCGTGTTCGATAACGTTCGCATAATTTTGGAAGAGTCCGGGTCGGGCTGGGATCAATTGGTGGATGTGACGGTTTTTCTCGTGAATATGAAACGCGATTTTCATACATACAATCGCGTTTATGGTGAGTATTTCAAGGACAACTTGCCCTGCCGAACAACCGTTGAGATCAATTCTCTTCCGACACCGATAGCCATAGAACTGAAGTGCATTGCAACAATTGATTAAACGATGATAGGATTTATTATACGATGTATACTTGCCATTGGTACCATTGGAGGTGCCGTTGTTCTTTTCTCCAATGGTAGCTGGGGATGGGGAATTTCCATGATTCCACTTATTGCGCTTGTGATTTTCTCATTCTTCCGCAATGAGAACATGATCCTCGCCCTCAATCAAATGCGAATGGGTAATACAGAAAAAGCAAAG
>JAURNA010000316.1 GCA_030830385.1 Crocinitomicaceae bacterium
TGGGCTTCCTGGTGTGGCCCCTGTCGCGCTGAATTTCCTGAGATATTCAGATTGCACGAAGACCTGGGCGATCAACTCACGATTGTTTCGGTGGCACTGGAAAAAGATGCTGAAAACGGAATCAACGCGGCCAGACGCCACGCCTTTCCCTGGCGCTATCAGATTGTAGAAGAATCCCGTTTTGTGATGACGGCCGACATTGCGATGACGTATGGGATCTCTTCCATTCCGACAAAAATTCTGGTCGATCCCGATGGAAAAGCGATTTACAACCCGAGTTATGACGAAATTCGCCAAAAGATATCTTCCTTGTAGCGAACATTCCTCATTTCTTGTTCACATCGATACTTTACACCTTATTCTTTAATCGTCAAAACGAATACGTCCACATTTTTTCACCTACTCCGTAACAAATCAGCCCCCATTCACAGACGATCACTACTCATTCATAATCCCTTTCTTTGTACCATGAAAGACAATCCTCTCGTTTCGATAATCATGGCCGTGAAAGATACGGAGTCGTACTTACCCGCCTGTCTGGATTCGATCATTGCTCAAACGTATCCGAACTGGGAATTGATTGCCGTAAATGACCACTCTTCGGATGCCACACCCCGGATTTTAGCGCAATACGCGCAAAAAGAAGAACGAATCAAAGTCTACCACAGCGACAAACCCCGCCTGATTCCGACATTGCAAGTCGCGTATCGTCATGCAACAGGTGAGCTCATCAACCGAATGGATTCAGACGACAAAATGCCCCACGACAAAATCGAAGTCCTGGTTCAGGAATGGCTGAAATATGGAAAAGGAACAATCATCGCAGGAGGTACACAGCATTTTGTGGATGAAGGCGAAGTGGGAGGAGGATTTTTGCGTTATGAGAAATGGCTCAACGAAGTTGCACGTACCCGTTCACACTACAGGGAAATCTATCGCGAGTGTGTAATTCCCTCTCATTGCTGGATCATTCATCGGGAGGATTTTGAGGCCGCAGGAGGATTCCAACCCATTGTATATCCGGAAGACTACGACTTATGCTTTCGTTTTTATCGAAATGGACTCAAGGTGGTTGGAATCGACAAGATCTTACATTATTGGCGGGATCGATCCAATCGGATTTCCAGGACCTGGGAAGAATACGAAGACAATCGATACTTCGATTTGAAATTGCGCTACTTTTTTGAACTCGACAGAGATAGCGATCGTCCACTGGTAATTTGGGGAGCCGGTAGAAATGGAAAAGATTTCGCCCGGGCACTTTCCAACTACGCATCCAATTTCCATTGGGTATGCGATAACCAAAACAAAATCGGCAAGGAGATATACAATGTCCGATTGACACATTTTGATGAAATCAGCTCGCTGGAATCGCCACAAATACTCATTGTTGTGTCATCTCCCGATGGGAAACAGGAAATTCAACATCAATTGAATGCGTGGGGTAAACTTCCAGTGGAGGACTATTGGTTTTTTTCTTAACCCCGTGATTGCACCCGTTGTAGCATACAAAATGGTTCCGGGCGACGCAATTTGCTCGTATCTTCGCAGCATGTCGAAATTCCATTTTAGTCTCATCCTGGCACTCGTTTCGTGTAAAGACAGCCCTGAATCCACCACCATCGAACAATTGGATTCGATACCGGTTATTGCTCAGGAAAAAGAGATGGGTCCACTGCTAACCGAAGATACAATTCTTTGGATACACGGAAACCGGGAGGATTCTGTCGAGGTAATCATTCGAATGCCGGAAGGAAATCCAAAAGGTTCTATTCTTGCCCTGCCCGGATGGAACTATCCCAACACGGGCTGGTGCGACAGCACCCATTTGTGCGAGGAAGCAATGAAACGAGGATATGCAATCATTCTACCGGAAATGGGAAAAAGTATCTACTGTTCAAAAATATATCCGGAAACCCGAAGCGACTGGCAGCGGTATCCAACCCGAACATGGATGACAGACCATATGATTCCGACCATTCAGGATTTGGGGCTGCTACAGCCCGGCGATCCGAATTTCGTGATGGGACTGTCCACAGGGGCACGTGGAGCTATGCTTCTTGGACTTGACCGTCCGAAAATCTGGCAGGGAATTGCTGTCTTATCCGGTGATTTTGACCAATCCCAATTTCCGAGCGACAATCTTTACTGCGGTTACTATGGTCCCATGGATCAATTCCCGGAACGCTGGGAGTATCATGATAACACTGCACAGATGATCGAAAAGCTTCGGGCTCCGGTCTATATTGGCCACGGAGCAAAAGACGAGGTGGTTGAACTGAAACATTCGGAAATTCTAGCCGACTTGCTGAAGTCAGACAACCGAACTTATGTATTCAATGTGAATCCCGAAGCCAGCCACAACTATTCTTATTGGAACAGCGAAGTAGATTCTGTTCTTACCTTTTTTGATCAACAGCAATAACAACTGCTTCGTCATTCCTTAAAACAGTCGTATCACACCGTTAAAAATCCCTTCGAATAACTCCATATGGTATGTTTTCGGAGCTTATGTTATGTATCTGTCTACAAGATGTAAGCCCTGTTTTGTTGTTACGATTATTGCAAGAGAAACGATTAAAATGACCAAAAACCGTGCAAAACGTGAACATGAAATGGGTACCCTAAATCCTGCGCATAGTAGTAACGTGTTGGAACCACTCCAACGAAATGACGCCAGCAATGGAGCTGTTTGACCGCAGCGAGTTCTTCATTCTCAAGGGCTTTCGTTAAGAGAGATCACACAGCACTTCAGCGCAAAGGAATTTTTTGCTACTTTTTTTACCCCTTGAAAAAAGGTAGAGGATCGGCTACTTGCGTCGCGCCAACATCAGGTTAGAACTACCTTTTTTGTATTGGTATCCGATTCCGAAAGGAAGATTTCTCACACCGTCTCCTTTCGTGTATATTTCTTTCAAGTCCGGTTGATGTCGCGCAGCGAACAAGGGAATCGGGAAGGAATAATTTCCATAGAATGTACGATCCCACTTGCTTTCTTCGAAAAATTTCACTGGAATCCCGGAATCGTCCTGAAGTACAAAATCAGATTGGTCCAGAATGACATTTCGAACAATGCTAAATGTGGATCTGTGCATCAAATAAGATGCTGACTTCAGGTATGTCGCTCGGATATTAAGTGATTTGAGAAATGCCACAAAGTCGGTTCGCTGCTCAAGACCGTTCGCCACCAGACCGCTTCGACTTACGTACGGCGAATTCTGAAGATTGACCGCAAAATACGTGAGGGTCCGAATCTTATCACTTCCCTCCTTCTGAAAATAATAACGATTGCCTACATACGTTGAATCCGGCATGTCATCAGTCTCCGGGACCAATTTTCCGTCAGCCGTCACTCCTACTCGCTCCTGGTACATTACCGTATGCCCTGTTCGGTTCATGAACTGCATCAAAACAGGCAATGAGCCGTCTACTTCTCCCGTTAAATCATCCGCCATCGCAATCGTACGAAAAAAGCTGAGTCCAAGGATGGAATGCAACGACTTTCGAATACCGTTCAGATAATATTCGTCCTTCCCTTCCTTTACCTTCGATTGCATGTCCGGATAGGAACCGATAGGCTCCAACGCAATCAAAACGATGTTTTCAAACTCCGGAAAAAAGACATCCGCATGCAGAAAATCCGGACCTGAGAACGGGTACAACAACGTTCCGGATTCACTGTTCACTTCTTGCAATTCTTCTTCGGCCCATTTGCGCATTCCCGGAACCTTTTCATGGGTAGTTGACCAAATTTGATCCATTTGCTCCTTGTACGACTTCCAGGTAGTCGAAGATTCTAATTCCTTCACAGTTGAGGCAACGTCTCCGGGTTTACCCGCCAGGAAATTGGCCAAATCGTTGTACTTCCTGTCTTTTGGAAGATTATCGAACTCTTCCTGTGTAAGTCCGGAAGAATGAACAGGTCCACTGTTATCTTCTGATGTGATCGTATCATTCGTTGAGGCAACAGCACCGGTTGAATCAGTTTCATTTGATGTTGCCTTATATGTTGTAGCAGTTACTTCTATTACATCATATGATTCCGTAACATCTGCTCCTTCGCTTGATTCATTTGGAAAGAACAAATTAAATACAAATAATAAGCTAATAAAACTCATACGCATAACATTTGATTAGTGATTCGGATAGGATTCGAACCTATGGCCTACTGCTTAGAAGGCAGTTGCTCTATCCGACTGAGCTACAGGCGCATTATTTGAACGGGCTAAGTCTACCGATCACA
>JAURNA010000043.1 GCA_030830385.1 Crocinitomicaceae bacterium
CAGCACCGGAAAAATCGGCATTAAAATCCACTAGCAATTCTGCATATGTCGGGCTATTTGGGGGAAACAACTGTAGAGTTGATCCCCGAGTTCCTTGTCTTCAAAGGTATCATCAATGGCCTGACGCATACAGCGCAACCACTCAATTCTTGCAGCTTCATCAATTTTGTGAGGCAAGTGACGCATGCGCATACGGGGATGACCATATTCCCTGTTGTAGATTTGTGGTCCACCCAGGAATTGTGTTAAAAATTTATACTGTTTATCACGAACGACGGATTTGTCCGTTTGAAATAGAAAGGCAATCTGAGAATCATTGAAAACATTGTCGTAGAAACGATCTACCAGCCTTCTCAATTTTTCGGGTCCAATTTTTGAATAGAGAGTCTCCATTACAGTTCAAGGCAATTTTTATCCCATTGGCGCGCAAGATAACATTCTACCTAAAAAATCTTTGATTAAATTTGCAATTAACATGAGCAACATACTCTCTCTCCTAGCACTGGTTCTCGTGACGACGATCGCACACTCGCAAAAAAAAGTGGGAAAGGAGGGCATTCTCCTGAACCGTTGCGACGGAGCAATCAACATTTTCGAAAATGGTGATTTTCATCTGCAATTTACCGGAAAGAAATCTGATTCTGACGTTGACGCTTATCCTTCCCTGGAGCGTGTAGGCAGCGACAATCTCCTTTGGTTGTGTTACATCGCAACGGAAGACGGAAAATTGACATTTACAGGGTCTTTGGAGGAAGGATTTCTTAAAATGATCGTCTTTGAAGAAATGAGCGGCGACATTTGTGGTGAGATTCAGCAAGGGACGGCGGAAATCAAGCGAATGTATATTGGCGAGGAACAATCAACCGTTGGACTGAATTACGAAGTTACCGGGGGAACACTCTACACTCTGGAATTGAGAAAGGGGGAGAAAATCCAGGTGGTTTTCGCTACCCATGCCAACTCGAAAGAAATGCTTTCGTTGCATTGGAACTTTCAGAAAAAGATTGTCGACACCACCGAAGAAAAAGTGGTGGACCATCGGGATGATGACTTTGCTCCGACGTTTCGCATTATCGTGAAAGATGCGGAAACAAATCTGCCACTCATCGCCAATATTTCATTGGAGGGAGATAAAGAAATCGCAGGGCTTTATGTTGCTTCCGAGCTCCTTTTCAACCTACAGCGCAACATCCAACTATTGATCAAATGCGATGTTGAAGGCTACTTCTTCGATGATCGTCTTGGGGAATTTTCTTCTTTTGAAGACGAGGAAATCACCATTCTTCTTGAAAAGGTCGCCAGTGGAAAATCCTTACAAATCGAGGAAATTGAATTTGTACCGGGAACCAGTGAAATCACGAAAAGCTCCGAACCCAAACTGCGCCGATTGAAAGATTTCCTCGCTCTCAACGCAACACTCGAAGTTGAAATTCAAGGACATGTTTTCGCACTCGGAGATAACAGCTTTGCAGGTCAGCGTATTTCCGAAGCGCGTGCAAGGCGCGTTATGAAGTACCTCGTAGACAATGGTATCGACAAAGATCGATTGACAGCCGTGGGGTATGGAAATACACGTCCTGTATACCGGGAACCCCAATTCTCGTACGAGGAGCAGGCCAACCGTCGGGTGGAGATCGTCGTGAAATAATCTATCCGTAGAACATTCTCAAAGAGTCCTTCAGTAATGCCGGGAACATTTCCGATGCTTGCTCAGGCTCATCATACGAAAGTTTGTTTCATCCGTATTCGTAAACTGAAAATCCTTGTCTGAATCATGATTCGCTGATCTTTCGGATAATGGGTATAACCAATAACGTGTTTATTCTTGGGCGTAATGCGCGCAGAGTTATTTCCTGCGAAGTACGGGGTGTTTCCCCTCGGTACAATTCAGTTAACAACAATTGGGATATCGAACAGTAGGTGCTGCCAGAATGAAACCATGCATCATGCGGGAGTGAAGCAATTCAGCCTCCAACAATTCCCCTAGATCGTCATAATGTCTTTTTCCTTGATGGAAACGAGCTCTTCAACTTTATTTGAATACGAATTGGTAATGGATTGAATTTCGTTCTCAGCGTCTTTCGTCATATCTTCCGAAAGCCCGTCTTCTTTCATTCCTTTTACCATATCCATTGCCTCCTTACGGTTGTTTCGGATCGCAACTTTGGCATTTTCACCTTCCGACTTTGCTTTTTTCACAAGGTCTTTACGTCGCTCTTCCGTAAGCGGAGGAACTGAGATGATCAGCATTTCGCCGTTGTCCTGAGGAGCAAATCCAAGATTCGCGTTGATGATTCCCCGAGACAGCTCATCCATCATTGTTTTTTCCCATGGCTGAACGGTTATCGTACGAGCATCCAATGTATTCACATTGGCAACCTGCTGCAAAGGAGTTGGAGTGCCGTAGTAATCAATCATCACACCTTGCAGCATGGATGGGCTTGCCTTACCTGCACGAACTTTAACCAATTCTCCTTCAAGGTGCGAAAGGCTTTTCTTGTTCGCGTCCCGAAGTTCATCGTATACCATGTTCAACTCCTCTCTCATCTTTGTTTGTTTTTTAATTTCTTACTATCGTTCCTACCTGATCACCGTTCAGTACTTTTTTGAGATTACCGGGCGTATCCATATCGAATACGATGATCGGAAGGTCGTTTTCTTTACACAAGGTAAACGCAGTCATGTCCATTACTTTAAGACCGTTTGCGTAAACATCGTCAAAACTAATGTTGTCGTACTTGGTTGCCGTTGGATCTTTCTCGGGATCGGCTGTATATACTCCATCCACACGGGTACCTTTCAGGATAACCTGGGCTTCGATTTCAATCGCTCGCAGCGAAGCCGCAGAGTCTGTTGTGAAGTACGGATTTCCGGTTCCGGCTCCAAAAATGACTACACGACCTTTTTCCAGATGACGCACGGCTCTTCTTCGAACGTACGGTTCTGCAATTTCCTTCATTTCAATGGCAGATTGAAGCCGCGTTTGAACCCCTTTGGATTCGAGTGCCGCCTGAAGTGCCATGGAATTGATCATAGTCGCGAGCATTCCCATATAATCGCCATGGGTACGGTCCATCCCTCCTTCTTCAGCCTGAACCCCCCGAAAAATATTTCCTCCTCCGATAACAATCGCAACCTGAACGTCTCTATCTACCAATTCACGGATCTGTTCTGCATAGGAAGCCAAACGATTGTTGTCAATTCCGAATGCCTTTTCTCCCATTAATGATTCGCCACTCAACTTCAGAAGTATACGATTGTATTTCATTCTATACGTTTTGAAACCGAGCAAATATACGGATTTTGAGATTCGATTCGGATTTGCTTTCCGTCCCTATTTATTTCAGCGATTACAGGACGATTTTGCAGGGGAAACAAGCGAGATTTTCTTCGTGTTTCAAATTCGTTTCAGAACAGCACCGATGGCATCGATCGAATTTTTCGTGACTCCTTCCCGCTCCGCATATCCTCTCCATTCCTGAATCACTTCGCGCACTTCTTCGATGATTTGCTCTCCTTTCCTGATGGAAAAATGTTCTGCGAGGGACATGAGTTCTTTCTTGCCAGGATTGACTCCGTTTCTTGCCACTGTAGTGCTGTGCATTCCTTGTGAAGAGGACGAAAAAGTGAGGTCATAGGCAGGCGCAAACCTCCAATTTCCAGTTGGGTCCATCAGGAATGCGAAATTTTTCGAGTGATCGTCGCGATTGTGTGCGTACACGTTGAATACTGCCCGTCTGAATATCTGCTCATCTACACGGGCATCGTTGATGAGTCGACCCGCTTCGTGCAGGAGCGTACCGTAATCCATTTGACTGTGTTCATAGTCGTCGTGAAACATTCCCGCTGCCGAAATCATGTGAATTCGGTTGTTTCGGATTCGATCGAATCGCTCCGTTCCAAAATACGTTTTACCGGATCGTCCTGTAAACAAACGGCATTCCGTCATTTCAATTTTTGCATCCAGCGCCATTCGATGGTACGCCATTTCCCGGTTAGCAATGTCTTCAGCGTCAACATTCGCGGCAAACTTTATAATCCAGTGCGTGTGTTTTTCGGGGAGTTGCTCCCATCCATGAATGAGTGAATCAGACGTAGAATCATAACCGGCATATACTTTGGGCCGGGCACCTCCGGGGCTTCCTCCGACATCAAAAATATCGTCAATTACCTCGGAACTTTCTCCCTCCATAACGCGGGCAGCACCTTCATTGAGAGCATCCAGATCGATCGTTTTTTGTTCGGGAAGATCTTCCGCCACCGTTGGACGATACTTTAATGACCCCGGGCCGTTACTTCCCACGAACATGAGGTAATCCAAACTGTTTAGTGACTCAATGGCGATCTGCTGAGCAGCGAGTTTTCGTTTGATCAGCAAGCGCCCCCAAGCATCCGGAATGGAATCGGAAAAAACACCGAAGAGTCCGTTGAATGGCGATGGTGGACCGGTTTGGATCGAATTGTCAAACGAGAGCCGAATGGGAGACAAATTGAAGCCATTGGCCAAGTAGGTGTCGTTGTACTTGAAAAGCACTTCTCTTCTATCGAGAACCAGCTGTCCAACCCGGATTTCGGTTTCGTCGAACCGAAGCAATACATCAACCTTTCGAATGCCTGTCATCAAGTATCAAATAACGCATTTTGATCATCACCTCCCGGCGTAAGCAGATTTTCAAATTCTTCCAATCGATCCACAGCCTTGCACAATTTCAAAAAGGATTCAAGAGAAATGACCCCTGTAGCCTCAAACTTTTGAAGGGTTCCATATGCGACTCCTGATTTTTCGGAAAGATTTCGCTGAGAAAGCCCTTTTTTCTTTCGTAAAACGCTCAGATTCTCTGCGTATCTTTTCATGATTTCTCTGGGTGTCTTTGTAAGTCCGTACATAATTAAAATACATACTATAATATGTAAATATACGAAAAATACCACTAAATACATACTATAGTATGCGATATTTACGCTCAATCCCTGACCCAATTGCATTCGAGACCAACCCTTTTGGAAAAAAAATCGTCTTGCTTGTAATTTTCACGCAGCGTTTTCAACGGCATATGTATCTACCCTTATGAACGTGACTGACAATAGCGATAAAAAACTGATTCGGATGTGCCTGAAAGGTAAGTCCGGAGCACAGTGGGAGCTTTATAATCGATTTGCTCCCCGTATGTATACCGTTTCGTATCGTTATGCCAAAAACGAAGCAGATGCAAAGGACATTCTTCAGGAAGCATTCATCCATGTGTTTAACAAACTGGAGAAGTACAATGCCAGTGGATCACTAGAGGGGTGGATACGCAGAATCACCGTAAATTGTGCCATTCGTCATTACGAACGAAGTGTACGCAAAATAGACAGCGGGGATATCGACCACACTCAACCGAAGGATGTACGTGAGGATGTTCTGTCTGCGATGACTGTCAATGAAATCATGGCGGTGATTAATCAGCTACCAGACGGTTATCGGGTCGTGTTCAATATGTACGCTATCGAAGGCTACAGTCACAAGGAAATCAGTGATGCGCTGGGAATTTCGGAGAGTTCCTCCCGTTCTCAGCTCACCCGTGCCCGAAAGATGATAATAGAGTTATTGCATTCCATTGAAAACAGAACCATGGCATGCTAGAGAGAGAGCATCACCATATCGACAAAGCGTTCAAGGAACGACTCGAGGGACTCGAAATGACGCCTCCGGGAGAGGTGTGGACCGGCGTGTCATCCAATCTGCGTAAATCACGTCGCCGCTTCGGCTTCTGGTTGATTCCCGGAATTGTGGTAGTTCTTGGGGTGGTACTCTTTTTTAAGTATGATTCATTCACAGAGGACACATCTGACGCCGGGGAGGTTTCTGCATCTCAAATGGATCAGTCCCGTGCGCGCAACGAACAATCAGATTCTCACTCAGGAACCGACGTTGATGAAAACGACTCTCATTCATCCGATATAGACAACGAAAACATTAGACGTAAGGATGAAAATGCTTTGAATGGGTCAAACGTGCAAGGGAACCCGGGTGAAAATTCGTCATACACCTATTCATCCGATACGAATGGAAATGCGCGTTCAGATACAAATCGCGGAAACAGGAATGACAATGGCGGAAATTCGTCCGAAGCAACCCATCGAAATGGAGGTACTGATTCGGATGCAAATCGCAACAACAGCACAAATTCAGACGGCGGAACAGCTCCGTTATCCGACAATGATCACAACGGAGCTTCACCCCCCGAACAAAATCTTGAATCCGCAACATCTTCATTTCCTGAACGATCACGATTGCGATTTGATACACTTGAGCCAAAAGAATTTGAGTTCGCAGCGCCACCGTTTGCTCCATCAGAGTTACTGGCCAAAGATAAAAAACCACGCATGCACCCACTCTCCATCGACTTTGGGATTGAGGGCGGAACATATCGTATCAAACCTTTGGGTGCTGTCGATAACACATTTCA
>JAURNA010000044.1 GCA_030830385.1 Crocinitomicaceae bacterium
AATCAGGATCGGTATATCGTTCGGAACATGGAAAATACCTCTACTTTGAATTGAACGAGGGATTCATGATTGAAGAACTTCGACCTCAGTCTCCGAATTACACTCCCAACGGAAAGAGCATTGGTCCTGTGAACACCTACCCTTCACAGCGAACCAAGTTCGAACACCTTACTTACAAGATTGATCTCACGGGATTCAGTCTCAATCGATCAGACGACGATCTATTCAAGGACAAGCACGAAATGATGAACGTGTTTCAGATCAGCTCTACCCTTGATTCGATTCAGCAAAATGCAAACTCTGTTCTGGAGAATTTCACCAAGGGCGTCAGGAGCTCTCACATCTATTTATCAGCGCACACGTATCAGGAAAACTCGCCAAAACGAGACACTTCTGTCCAAGAACGCACAGATGAAGTTGCTGCCTCGGGAATTCTGGCATTCGATAAAGCAACACGCCAGGAGAAAATCGCAGCGCTCAACTCGGCCCAGGCACAATTGAGGAATCGAAAGAGGAATTTAAACGGACAAAAAAACTTTATCGATTCGATTGAAAAAGACATGAACCGGTACCTTGTAGAATTTCACCGGAAATTCTCACTGACCGTAGCGATTGTCATTCTATTTTTCATTGGAGCGCCGCTGGGAGCAATTGTAAAGCGCGGAGGATTCGGATTACCGGTTGTGATTGCTGCTCTTCTTTTCATGACGTATTTTGTTCTGATAACCATTGGTGACAATCTGGCAAATTCGAATTCGATAGAACCGTGGATTGCGATGTGGTTCCCGTCGTTCATCCTCTTACCCATTGCCTTTTTCCTCATGCGAGCTGCCGCAAACGACTCCCCTATTATGAGCCTGGATACGTACACAAAATGGTTCAAACGTAAGCGGAAATGAAGGTATTGCTCCTGACTTCCAAGCCCATTTATCCCGTTGTAGACGGTGGCTGTTTTGCAAGTCGGCAATTCTTGAAAACTCTGTTGCATGCAGGTGCAGACGTCAGGCACCTGACGATTGCAACTGACAAGCATCCTTTCTCGGAAAGCGACTATCCGAAAGACATTCATTCCGCTACACAACCCAAATCCGTCTATATCAATACGGCAGTTCGACCCGTTGCCGCGCTTTCCTCGTTAATCCGTGGAAAATCCTATAACATTCGTCGGTTCTTCGCACTTAAAATGGTCCATCTGATTGAAGAGACACTTGCTGATTTCAAGCCGGAATGCGTTATATTCGACGGACTCTACACCACTCCCTATCTGGAAGTCATACGGAAATCGCATCCGGGAAAGATATTTTTGAGAAGCCACAATGCAGAGTTCAAATTGTGGAAAAAATACGCCGATGAAGCCAAGGGAATCAAGCGAATTTACTTGAAAAAGCTTCACAGAGATCTCAAAAAATACGAATGTGAATTGCTGAGCCAGGTTGACGCCATTTTTGCACTTTCATCGGAAGACATTACTGTTTTTCAAGCCTGCAATCCCGAAGTAAAAGCACACCTCGTACCCGTTGCAATTGAAACGCAGGATCAACCCTTTGTGGGAACAACAAATGATTTCTATCACGTAGGCGCGATGAATTGGCTGCCGAATATTCAAGCCGTTAAAATGCTTGTTGATGTATTCCGAAATGTCAGAAAGCGAATGCCAAATGCCGATTTGCACATTGCAGGACTTAAATCGGACACAATCGTTAAATCGAATGAAGACAAGGGGATCCATGTTCACGGTTTCGTATCCGACATGGATGCGTTTGGAAAAGAACACGGAACACTTGTGACCCCTATTTTGTCCGGCTCAGGTATTCGCATCAAAATTCTCGAGGCCATGGCGTTGGGAAAAGCTGTGATTACCACTCCCACTGGCGCATTGGGAATCGATTATCATTCTCAAAACTGTCTGATCGTTGCAGAACAACCGGAAGAATTGGAGGAAAAGATGATTGAAATCCTTGAAAATCCCCATCTTCGTCAGCAAATTGGTGAGAACGCGTTTCAATACATACGCGATCATCATACTATTCACGACATAAGCAAACAGGTCATTGAACTCCTCAAATCAGAATAGGAAGAAACTGCTCATGCTGGTTTCCCGTTTTCCTTTTCCGTTGGAAAAAGGAGACAAATTACGCGCTTATCACCAACTACGCGAACTTTCCCAAACCTATTCAATCACGTTGTTCGCTCTATCAGATCATCCCATAAAAGAAGCCCACTTATCGGAAGTTGAGCAGTACTGTTCAGCGGTCATTGTTCATTCGCAGAGTCTACTTCAGAAAACAATCGGTCTTTTCCGGTCGTGGACCAATGGGCATCCGTTTCAAACCGGGTATTTTTACAGCTATCGTGCGCACAAACAGTTACGCGAGCTAATTCAATCGGAAAAATTCGACCATATTTATTGTCAGCTCGTCCGAATGTCAGAATATGTGAAAGACGAGCATCGCGTTCGTAAAACGCTCGATTATATGGACGCATTGAGCGCCGGAATTGAACGCAGAATAACTGCTCAGCCCTGGTGGAAAAAATGGCTATTCAAAATCGAATCCCGCCGGTTGAAAGTGTATGAGGGCAGAATGTTTGATTTCTTTGAGAATCGCGTCATCATCAGCGAACAGGATCGAGCCTTGATTCATCATCCGGACATTGAACAAATTTATTGCGTACCCAATGGTATTTCCGAGTTCTTTTTCGAATCTGTGGATGTTGAAAAAACACACGACTTCGTTTTTGTCGGAAACATGAGCTACCCACCCAACGTGGAGGCTGTGGCTTACATTGCCGATCACATTCTTCCTCACTTTCCGGAGAAAAAACTTCTGATTTCGGGATCAAGTCCATCTTTGCGGGTGAAACGACTTGCGGAAACAAACGCTTCGATTGAACTTACCGGCTGGGTCGATGATATACGAACGTCCTACTCGCGGGCACACATATTTCTCGCTCCCATGATGATCGGAACCGGTATGCAAAACAAACTTCTCGAAGCTATGGCACTTGGAGTTCCCTGTATCACTACTTCACTTGCCAACAATGCCATCAAAGCCAGGCATGAAAACGAAATTCTGGTAGCTAACGACCCATCCGAATATATCGAAAGCATTAAGCGCCTTACCCAGAACGAGCAACTCTACAACGAACTGCGCGGCAATGCAAGAGATTTCGTCCGAAAAACCTATACATGGCAACAAACTGTCGAGCAACTTCAACAACTGTTCGATGAATGAGCTTTTCGAGGTTTAGTGAACTATTTGCCGTAATTTTGTAGTCAATTTCAGAAGAAAATATGTCAATACAACTCCATTCCATCGAAGAAGCTATTGAGGACATCAAAAATGGCCGAGTGGTAATCGTGGTAGACGATGAAAACCGTGAGAACGAGGGGGACTTTGTGACCGCAGCGCGCAATATCACACCGGAAATTATCAATTTCATGGTAACACATGGACGCGGGCTTGTTTGTGCGCCACTCGTAGAAGATCGTTGCGATGAACTGGGACTAGATTTGATGGTACAAAGCAATTCAGCCACTTACGAAACCCCCTTTACGATTTCTGTAGATTTGATTGGTCACGGGTGTACCACCGGAATTTCTGCGAGTGACCGAGCGAAAACGGTGAAGGCACTGATTGACCCGAAAATTAAGCCAGAAGAGCTTGGAAAGCCCGGACATATTTTCCCGCTTCGGGCCAGAAAAGGCGGAGTGCTTCGAAGAGCCGGACATACAGAGGCTGCTATTGATTTGTCCAGAATGGCAGGATTTGAGCCAGCGGGTGTGATTGTTGAAATACTGAACGAAGACGGAACGATGGCGCGTTTGCCGGAACTGGTGGTAATTGCCCAAAAATTTGATCTCAAACTCATTTCCATTGAGGATTTGATTAAGTACCGCGTTCGAACAGAATCGCTGATTGAACCGGTGATTGATGTCCAGTTGCCCACGACACTTGGTGATTTTGATCTTCACCTCTACCGCGAAACAAATACAGGCAAAGAGCACCTTGCACTAACGAAAGGTGATTTCAGCGAGGACGATCCTATTTTGATCCGTGTTCACTCGTCGTGTATGACAGGCGATATTTTTGGATCGTGCCGTTGTGATTGTGGGCCTCAACTTCACAAATCCATGGAGATGATTGAAAAAGAGGGAAAAGGAGTTATTGTCTACATGAACCAGGAAGGTCGTGGAATCGGTCTTACCAATAAACTAAAGGCCTACAAACTCCAGGAGGATGGATACGATACGCTGGAAGCAAATGTAAAACTTGGATTCAAAGGCGACGAACGGGATTACGGAATAGGCGCTCAAATTTTGAGGTCACTTGGAGTTGGAAAAATGAGATTAATGTCGAACAACCCCAAAAAACGAACAGGTCTCATCGGATATGGTTTAGAAATCGTTGAAAATATTCCGTTGGAAATCAAATCCAATCAGCACAACGAATTGTACCTGAAAACCAAGCGCGACAAAATGGGGCACTCGTTAAAATTGGACGACTAATGCTGGTTGCCAAGGGCATAACCAAGGCTTTCGGTGATCTCCAAATCCTGAAAGGCATCGAACTCGAAATTCAAGCAGGTGAAATCGTTTCCATCGTTGGTTCATCCGGCGCCGGTAAAACAACACTCCTTCAGATACTTGGGACGCTCGACCGTCCGGATTCGGGAGAAATCACGATCGATGGAATCAACCCATTTCAGCTACGTTCGAAGGAACTGTCTGCTTTCCGGAACCAATCGATTGGATTCATTTTTCAGTTTCATCAGCTCCTACCCGAGTTTACGGCAATCGAAAACATCATTTTGCCCGCTTTGATCAAAGGACGCTCCATGAACGAATCGAAGGAAGCAGGAATGAAATTGCTGGAAATCCTTGGACTCACCGAGCGTGCAACACACCGTCCAAATGAATTATCAGGAGGTGAACAGCAACGCATTGCTGTGGCCAGATCGTTGATCAACGAGCCAAAAATTGTCCTTGCAGACGAGCCTTCAGGAAACCTCGACAGTAAGAATTCCCGGGAATTGCACCAATTATTTTTTGATTTACGTGATCAATTCAAGCAAACCTTTGTGATCGTAACGCACAACCGGGAATTGGCATCCATGACAGATCGTAAGCTCGTGATGTCAGACGGTCAAATCGTCGGTTCATGAATCGCGAGGAACTCAAGGAATATCTGGATTTCAAAGCGGAGCAATACAATCAGCGTTCGTTCATCGAAACGGATCCCATTCAACTCCCCCATCGGTTTTCGAAGAAAGAAGACATCGAAATCATTGGTTTTTTAGTGGCATCCATCGCCTGGGGACAACGCGGAACGATCATCAAAAATGGCGAACGTCTGATCGAATTGATGGATGGCGAACCTCACCATTTCGTTCAGGGTTACTCAACGCAGGAATTGTCCTTTGTGCACCGAACGTTCAATGCCGTCGATCTCGATTTTTTCTTGCGGGGGCTGCGTCACGTCTATGAAAATCACGGTGGTTTGGAAAATGCATTCTCGCTCCATCCCCAAATCAGTGGAACGGCAGGAAGAATTGTTTCCTTCCGCGAGAAGATGACAGAAGTTGAACATGAAGCGCGGTCGCAACGGCACATTTCCAACCCTTCGCGAAACTCTGCTGCAAAACGAGTCAATATGTATTTACGCTGGATGGTCCGCAACGATAAGCAAGGAGTAGACTTCGGCATCTGGAACACCGTTCCCCCTTCTGAATTGTATGTACCTTTGGATGTTCACACAGGACGAGTAGCCCGGAAATTGGGAATTCTTACCCGAAAACAAGACGATTGGAAAGCATTGGAAGAACTCATGACAAATCTGAGAACGTTCGATCCGGTTGATCCTGTGAAATACGATTTTGCGTTGTTCGGCATCGGCGCGTTTGAATGATCACTTTCCCCATATTCCACGTAACTGCGCGTACAATGAAAGATACGTTTGACGCCGTTCCAGTTTACGAACACATTAGGAATTCATGATCAAGAATTCTTCTCCTCATTAACATTTTTTCTATCCTTTACTCCTCCTTGCGATTTAGATGTACATCGAATTAATATATTTACGACATGAAGTTTCTCCACCCCGGATTTTTATGGGCCTTTGCTGTTCTATTGATTCCCATCATCATCCATTTGTTCAACTTCAAACGCTACAAAACCCTTTACTTTTCCAGCCTCCAATTCGTTAAGCACGTGGATCAGAAAACCCGATCTACACAACGACTCAGGCACCTGCTGATTCTTCTATCGAGAGTACTGGCATTCAGTTTCCTGGTGCTCGCGTTTGCGCAGCCGTATGTTCCCGGCGATTCGGATGAAGAGCTGAAGAAGGAGAACATCGTTTCCATCTTTATCGACAATTCCTTCTCGATGCAATCACGTGGAATTGAAGGAGAACTTCTGTCAGAAGCCAGAGAGACGGCGCGTTCAGTAATCGAAAAATCGCCGTTAGGAACTTCTTTTGTGATTGGAACCAACGAGATGTCCGGCGTTGAACAACGCAAACTCACACGAATTGAAGCCCTCGATAAACTTGACCAGATTGATTATTCGCCATTGGTTCGAACGCTTTCTGAAATCGTGCAATGGCAAAAGCAAACCGGTGATAAAATCAATCTGGACCCTAAGCAAAGTCGTATTCAAAGTGTGATCTTGAGTGATTTTCAAAAAACAAAAGGAGCCGAACAGGATTCCGATTCCGTCAATGTAGGGAATTTCAACTTTTACCCCGTTCAACTGATCGCAGAGCAAACAGACAATCTGTATATCGATTCAGTGTGGTTCTCCTCTCCCATTCGACGTATTCATCAAAAGAATGAACTTATGATTCGTGTATTGAATACTTCGGAAGAAGCATTGCAAAACGTCGAAATAACAGTAACCATAGATAAATTCCAAAAGACTTTTTTCGTTGACATCCCACCCAAACAGGCAAAGGAAACGTCCATCACGTATTCGGATAAAACAGGAGGGTTCAAATCCGGAATGGTAACCGTAGCGGATAACAACGTCCTGTTCGACGATACCTACCACTTCTCTTACAGTGTCCGCGACAAAGCCAATATCCTACTGCTCAACGGAGCGGATTTTACGCCGAATACGGAAATTGTTTTGAGTCTGGAAGATTTCTACGTGGTAGAAACAAACGACATCAGCTCGATTACCCTCGACAATTTCCGGAACAAAGACCTTGTGATCGTCAACGGTGCTAACGAAATATCAACAGGTGTGGCAAATTACCTGACGGATTTCTACGAAAATGGTGGCTCACTCGCTCTGTTTCCCGGCAAGAATCCTGATCGAAATGGTTGGAATTCATTGCTTGCAACATTGAACATGCCGGGTATCGGAAAAACAATCGAAAGCGGAACGCGAATTAAATCCCTGAATTATCAAGATCCCTTCATTGCTGAAGCCATTGATAACAAATCCGACCGACTGAATCTTCCGAGTGTGAGTCGCAGCTTTTTGCCATCGGGAAGCTCTGGCAGTGGAGTTCAACCGTTGATTACCATGCAAAATAGTCAACCACTGCTTTCGTACCGGAAAGGAATCGCCAATGTATACCTGTTTCACAGTGCGGTTCACGCCGACTGGGGCAGTTTCTCTAAAGACCCATTGTTCTCAACTTGCATCTTGAGGATGAGTGAATTGAGCCAACGCATTCAACCCATTGCTTTAACAATTGGTCAGCAAAGTAGCTATCCTGTTTTTGATCCGATTGAAGGCGACGAGAGCATTCACTTGATCGGAGAATCAGTTGACTTCATACCGCAATCCGTGAAACGATCCGGGATCACCTACATCTCTTTGAATCAGTTTCAATCGTTCGGGCAACTTGATGCCGGCAATTATCGGATTGAAGCGAATGACTGGCTCGGAAACCTGGCATTGAACTATGACCGAAAAGAGTCAAACCTGTCGTTTCACAACAAAGACGAAATAAAAGACATCCTTGGTTCTATGGGTGCAAAATCCATTCAATTCAAGCAAATGGACGGGGTTTCAGCACCGATTGCGCACATCGAATTAGACAAGCTGTTCGGTTATTGGAAAATTTGTATTGCAATAACCCTTATTTTTGTGCTCGCCGAAATGCTGCTGGTGCGTTTCTGGAAATAGCAAAATCACACTATGAGAATTCTTTTCAAGCAGGCGAAAATCATCGATCCAGCCGGTCCTCTTCACACACAGACCAAAGATATTCTGATGGATATCAGCGGTAAAATCATCCAAATTTCCGATCAAATTGAAACAGGAGATGCGCAAGCGGTTGAACTCCCGAAACTGCATGTGGCTCGGGGATGGATTGATATGAAATAGGATGTTAGCGAACAAGGA
>JAURNA010000317.1 GCA_030830385.1 Crocinitomicaceae bacterium
AAGGGCAATCGAATGTTCACCACGAAGGACATCCATACGATCAGCCGAATATATCAACTCGTTAAGGAAAACGGATATACTTTGGACGGAGCCCGGAAAGCGTTAAAAAGCAAAGATTCTGCCAAGGCTAGTGCGGAATCAGCGCTGGAATCTTCTGATGTAATAGAACGCCTGGAAAATGTACGCGAACGTCTGCTTCGCATGAAGGGAAGCTAGTTCATGTTGATTTGCTGATTTTTGTAATGGAGGAACGCTTCCATCACTTCCTGTTCCGTTATCTCATGATCCCAGGAACACACCCCCACTTTTTCCGGTAAGCACGCCAATATCTTACCCGACCGATTCTTCTTGTCATTCGAAAGCAGTGAAACCATCTCACGAATGGCCGTATCCGTGAATTCGGGCAATGAAAAGTACGAGAGAATGGCCGTTTCTATGCGCTGAAAGTCTTTCTGTGGTAAAAGCTTACGCCTGAGTGCAATATATGCCTCGAAAACCATCCCTATCGCAATCGCATGACCATGTTTGAGCGGAAATCGGTGCATTGCATGACCTTCGATCGCATGGCCGACGGTATGCCCAAAATTGAGCAGCTTCCGTTCTCCTTTTTCCAGTGGGTCGCGGCTTACAATTTCATTTTTCACCTGGATACCTGACATCAGCAATTCCTCCGATAGATCGTAGGGTGATTCCATTTGATTCAAAATGCTTTCCAGCATTTCAGGTTTCGTACTCACCAGCGCATGCTTGATCATTTCTCCATATCCGCTCAGCATTTCGTCTTCTGGCAAGGTTTCCAGAAATATCGGGTCTACGTACAGTGCTCTCGGTACGCTGAACACACCAATCTGATTTTTGTAATGGCCGAGATTAATTCCGGTTTTCCCTCCAACCGAAGCATCTACCATTCCGAGCAACGTCGTAGGTACGTTTATGAATTCAACTCCCCGTTTGTAGCAAGACGCTATGAACCCCCCAAGATCCGTTACGACCCCTCCGCCCAGGTTAATGAGTAAATCGTAACGAGAAATGTTGAATTCCGTCATCACCTGCCAGAGATTACCCGCAATTTCGAGGGATTTACTGGCTTCGCCAACAGGAATCATCAACACCTCAGCGTGCGACAATTCTTCGAAGTTCGTAATCAAAAACGAAAGGCAGTGTTCCTGGGTGTTCTCATCCACAAGGATCACGATTTTCTCGTCTGCAAACTCCTGCAAAACACTCCGAAAAGACGATTCCAAAAGTGAACCTATTTCTACCTGATACCCGTTGGATTGAATTGAATGCATGTAACTCTTTGAAGGGCAAAAATAAATATTCGAGAGCAGATGTTTTTTTTTGAATTCGGATTATTTTTGCCCAATGACTTCCTTCGAAAATACCGAAATTGCATTCATCAGTAAGTCCGACGGGGATTTGCGTCGGGCACACTGGCTTTTCAAGATGGTAAGCAGGCCATCATCTGTGCGGCTTGGCAAGTCGGCAACGCGCGTCGCCTTCTTAATGGGGCTGCCAATCAAAGGAATAATCAAACAAACCATCTTCCGACAGTTCTGTGGAGGTGAATCCATTCAGGAATCCATCGCAACGGCAAATCGACTGGCCAAATTCAAGGTCAGAACCATTTTGGATTACAGTATCGAAGGAAAGACAGACGAAGAGGATTTTGACAGTACCGTACGCGAGATTGTAGCAACCATCGAAGAGGCGAAAAACAATCCGAATATTCCTTTTGCGGTATTTAAGGTAACCGGAATATGCCGATTTGATCTGCTGGCAGCTGCAAATGACGAGCATGCCCAATTGAACGATTCAGATCAACGGGATTTTGATCAATTGATCGCACGGGTGGACACCATTTGCAATGCCGCTCATACTGCTGACATTCCGGTTTTCATAGATGCGGAAGAAAGTTGGATTCAAGATACGATTGACCGAATTGCGACGCGGATGATGGAGCGATACAACCTTCGCAGAGCCATTGTGTACAATACACTTCAAATGTACCGTCACGATCGGTTGGATTTTTTCAAAAAGGAAATTGTACGCGCCCGGGAAAAAAAATATTTTCTGGGAGTAAAGATTGTACGCGGGGCCTACATGGAAAAAGAACGCGATCGTGCGAAAGAAAAAGGCTACCCCTCTCCGATTCAACCCGATAAAGTTTCCAGCGATAAGGACTTTAATCTCGCACTTGATCTGGCAATGCATCACCTGAACATAGTGGCGATTTGCTGTGGGTCTCACAACGAGGAAAGCTCTTTACTTCTGGCGAATCTGATCCAACGACACAAAATCCCGTTGAACGATGAACGGGTCTATTTCGCTCAGCTTCTGGGCATGAGTGATCACATCTCGTTCAACCTCGCAAACGATGGATACAACGTTGCCAAATACGTTCCGTATGGCCCCGTAAAAGAAGTCATGCCGTACTTAATCCGTCGGGCAGAAGAAAACACGTCCGTGGCCGGTCAAACAGGCCGAGAACTGGCACTCATCACCAAAGAGCGCAAACGCCGTCGGAATCTTACCAACTAAACGAGCAGGTTTACATTTTCTAAAAAGATGTAA
>JAURNA010000318.1 GCA_030830385.1 Crocinitomicaceae bacterium
AACATACTGAATGGTTTCCGCTTCACCTGCACCGAAGACCTCCACGCTAAAATTCAGGTTCAAGTCAAATATGACACGCGTGAATGCATCCTGTTTCAATGTGTACTCCGCATCATAATCGGAATAAAACATTCGATCAAGATCAAACGTGATCCCCTTGTAGTATTGCTGGCGCAGATCAGCAAAATCCATATTGTTAATCTGTAAGCTTTTCCGTCCGTTACCCTTGTTTTTAGGAGGACATGCCATCAATACGACAGCGAGAGGAACCAATATGACCAGGAACCATTTCACACATACGAATATACGATTAATTCACTCCGGCAATTTGAATTGTGAAAACTTAACGAAGCTTCGGGTTTGACGTGTGATTGCAAATTCTGTATTTTTGAATACATGAGCGGAAACCCGATCATTTCAACCCTGGTATGCGTGCTGTTGTTAAGCCAATCGTTTGGACAGCATGCTCAAACGGATACCTCCCGGGTGGAAACCGAACAGGCTGAAGAGGTTCATTGGATGACTTTCGAAGAGGCGTTGGAAGCGTCTGAGACGGAACCGAAAAAATGGATGATTGATCTCTGGACAGATTGGTGTGGATGGTGTAAGCGAATGGATGCGACGACGTTCAAAGATTCTCTGATCATCGACTATTTGAACGATCACTTTTACCCGGTTTCGTTTGATGCAGAGCAGAAAGAAGACATTGTGGTGGGAGACAAGACCTACACATTCGTCGCCGAAGGAAGACGCGGTTATCACGAATTGGCTGCGACACTGATGAATGGAAAAATGAGCTATCCTACCTGTGTTTTCCTGAGTCCTCAATTGCAAAACCTATCCCCCGTATCCGGCTACCAGCCCCCCCGTGACTTCATGCAAATTCTGGAATTCATCGTTGAATTTGATCCTGAAAACAACCCAATTACCTGGGAAGATTTTTCTGATTCTTACGTTTCTCCCTACGGACCGGAGGAATAATTTCTTGTCATCGGTCAACCCGCATTTACGGGTAACGGTTTTGCTTCACGTAAACGCAAACCAACCCCGGGAAATCTGCTCAGATTCTGTTCACCGGCTTTCTTTCGATAACGTCAACCTCATGGTCTCCACCCGTAACCTTACGGGTAAATCGGACAGGCCGCACCGGAACTCGTGATGGATTTCGTTTTACTGCTGTTCGTATTTCACCTATCTTTGTACCACTCTTAACTGAAAATATACATAGCATGCAACTGTGGAATACGCTAAGTAAGGAGGAGCTTCAGGAAAAATTACGCGCGAGTGGTCTTTCGTACGTGACGATCTCCTTCTATCATTACGCCAAAATTGAAAACCCTCCGCTTTTTCGCGATCACCTTTTTCAAATGTGGTCCAAACTGGATGTTGTAGGCCGCACCTACGTCGCTCCTGAGGGAATTAATGCACAAATCGGAGTTCCGGTAGCCAACCTGGATCTGTTTCGGAATGAACTTTATGAGATTGACTTCCTGGACGGAATTCGATTGAACATTGCCGTGGACGAGTCCGAGGCAGAATTTCCATTTCTCAAACTGAAAATCAAGGTGCGTGGCAAAATCCTCGCAGATGGTCTTTCTGATCAATCGTTTGATGTAACCAACAAGGGGAAACACCTCTCTGCGGAAGAATTCAACAAACTAACAGACGATCCGGATACCATTCTCATTGATTTTCGCAATCACTACGAGTCGGAAGTGGGATATTTCAAAGGAGCAATTACTCCGGATGTAGACACATTTCGTGAATCGTTGCCGTTTATCGAGGATGAATACCTGAAGGGGAACGAGGACAAGAACATTGTTATGTATTGTACGGGAGGAATTCGTTGTGAGAAGGCCTCTGCATGGTACAAACACCGGGGATTTCAAAACGTACACCAGTTGGAAGGCGGAATTATCAACTATGCCAACCAGTGTAAAGCAAAGGGAATCGAAAACAAATACATCGGGAAGAACTTCGTGTTTGACGAGCGTCGCGCCGAGAGAATTTCAGAAGATATCATCGCGGTTTGTCACCAATGCGGATCTCCGGCAGATACCCATACAAACTGTGCAAACGATGGCTGTCACCTGTTGTTTATTCAGTGTGATTCGTGCAAGGACAAATTCGAAAATTGTTGTTCACAAACGTGTACGGATACGATTCATTTGCCCGAGGAAGAACAAAAGGCAATGCGAAAGGGAAAGAGTGTCAGCAACAAAATTTTCAAAAAAGGGCGATCAGAAAAACTTCCTTTTCAAAGCAACTCCCGAAAACCGTTATCTTTGGTCGAAACCAATTCTGATACGGCTTGAATCTTGCGATAACCTGGGACGTTACTCCCGAAATTATTGACGGCTGGAAGACCCCGAATTACTACGGATTACTGTTTGTTACAGGACTGTTTTTGGGGTATGTGATCATCCGCCGAATGTTCCGAAAAGAAAATGTGCACGACTCATACCTCGATAAACTCGTTGTGTATGTAGTGGTCGCGACAATCATCGGAGCCCGATTGGGGCACGTCTTGTTTTACGGACCTTATTGGGACGGTACAAATGCATGCGGTTTTCATGAGGAGGGATACTTCGATCACCCGCTGAACATCATCAAAATCTGGGAAGGAGGATTGGCCAGTCACGGAGGTATTTTTGCAGTTTTTCTGGCCCTCGTGCTTTTCTCCCGACGTATTTTGAAGCTTCCAATGATGTGGGTGCTGGACAAAATGGTTGCCCCGGGAGCGATCGCAGGTTGTTTCATTCGCCTGGGAAATTTGATGAACAGTGAAATCGTGGGGGTACCAACGGATGTTCCGTGGGCATTCAAATTTATTCGTTATACCAACGAATGCGGTTTGCTGGAATTACCCGCTCAGGCCCGCCACCCGGCTCAATTGTACGAGGCCATTGCGTACCTGTCGATCTTCGGTATTCTCATGTTCCTGTACTGGAAAAAGCAAATGTACAAGCGTCCGGGAGTGTTGTTCGGAACGTTCCTCATTCTTCTCTTCGGAGCACGGATGCTGATTGAAACCGTGAAAGTAGGTCAAACCGCACGTGATGCTGAATGGTTCCTGAATACGGGACAATTGCTGAGCATTCCGTTCATAATTGCCGGTATGGTGATTTTGTATCGGGCCCTGAAAACAACTCCGGAGAATCCGGAACTCACGCATTTGTCAAGTCCGCAGAAAAAGTCCGGAGATACCGCTGAATAGCAACGGCACATCGCTCTGCTGAACGGATATCACGACGGAACCACAGCTCGGGTTCGATCAACTCGAGTTCACCGACGCATGCTTTCCCGTCGTTGCCCCACATGATGTCCACGCGTGCATACACAGGCGCAGAATCACAGGCGCGAATTGCTCGTTCGGCAAGTTCGATGTCCTCACCGGAAGGTGTGTAATCGTGGAGAGTACCGCCCCAATCGTCCTGAACCCGAAAGTCGCCCGGTTTCGCTTTCTTCAATACGGAATGACTGTATGTTCCTCCAAAAACCATGAGTGAAACTTCACCTTGATCGAGTATGTTTTTCTGAAATTCCTGAAGGAGCATGCGTTCATTTTCGATGAGTTCACGGTGAATGGAATTGAATTCAGCGGCATTTTCTTTTTTGAATCGGTAGGTGTGGCGCGCTCCTCCCGCAACGGCAGGTTTTAAAATCACTTCATCCCAACCCGAACCTTCCACGACCTGCATCAAGGATCGATTGTCTTGCTTTTCAATGAACAATGTCGGTGGAATGTGAATGCCGGCATCTTGTAAATCCTTCAGATAGAACTTATCGAGATTCCAGTAGATGAGATCCTTCGGATTGATGAGTTGCGTCTGCTGATTTACGTGATCGAGCCATTTTGAGAACTCTTGAAAACGGTCGAAATAGTCCCAGGTTGTGCGAAAGAGAATGAATCGGGTTGTGGACCAATCGAATTCACGATCATCCCAGGAAGTACGAAAAACGCTGAACCCGAGCGATTCCAGAGCTTCTTTCAAAAGTCGGTCCTCGTCTACAACGTTTTGGGAATACGGATCGGCATACGCATCTGCCGTATATCGTTGATCCGTGAGGATAGTAATATCGATCATCAATCCTCTTTTTTAATCGATTCCCAGGTCGAATACATCGACGCTTGCCCGGGACGATTTTCCTCCATTTCTCTGAGCGGTTCGCATGCCTTTAGCGTGGAATAACATTCTCCAGGAAGTGCCTGATACAAAGCAGTTCCTTTCGTTTTCCAAGCGATCATTTCATCGGATACTTCCTTGATGATTTTCGCCGGATTTCCCACAACAAGGCTACGCTTTGGAATGCTCATTGCAGCAGGAACGAAACAGAGCGCTCCAATGATGCATTCATCCCCGATTTCCACATCGTCCATAATCACACTGTTCATTCCAATCAGCGTATTCCGGCCAAGGGTTCCGCCGTGAACAATCGCACCGTGTCCGATGTGTGCACCTTCTTTCAGCAGAACGGTGGTGCCGGGAAACATATGAATTGTGCAATTTTCCTGCACGTTGCATCCGTCTTCAATGATGATTTGGCCCCAATCGCCCCGAATGGCGGCTCCCGGTCCGATGTATGCGTTTTCACCGATGATGACATTGCCCGTTACTGCGGCTTGCGGATGGACGAAACTGCTCTCTTTGATGACGGGCTTGAAACCATTGAATTCATAAACAGCCATGATGCTTCGTTTTACTACGAAAGTAATAAATTGCAAAAGTTCGCGTCTAACAAATAAAGAAAGGTGAAAATTCTGTTCGTATACAATGCAAACAAAGACCCCGTAAGTGCGTTGGTGGGCTATGTGCACAAAGTGTTTCGTCCGTCCACCTACCCTTGTGAGTTGTGCGCGTTGACCTACCACAATTTCGGGGAACGATCCGAATGGAAAGATTTTCGGAAAGAACGCGGAGAAAACGTTGAATTCCGTTACATTCGTGAATTCGAAAACACGTTCTCACTTCGACCTGAATATCCCGTTGTTTTAAGTCAGGAAGGAGAAGAACTGAGCATCGTTATGAGTCGGGAGCAAATTCAGTCCTGTAAAGATGTTACGGAATTGATTGAACGGATAAAAATGGCGTTGAAAAACGAAGGCTAATGTCGTACTGTACCTATTGTAGAGAACCCAATATCAGTCAGGTCCACATTGACTACCATGATCATGTGTACGGTTACCCGGTTGAGACGGACAACGAATTGTTCGGCAGACTCGTCTTAGAAATAAACCAGGCCGGTTTGTCGTGGGAATTGATTCTGAAAAAGAAAAAATACTTCGAGTTAGCTTTTGATGGATTTGATGTTTCCACTGTTGCCGGATACGATGAGGCGGACCGGGATCGTTTACGAAATGACACCCGTATTATTCGCAATCGTTTGAAGATAAATGCAGCGATACACAATGCGCAGCAAATATTGCAGATACAAGCAGAATTCGGTACCTTTAAGAAATGGCTGGACGATCATCATCCCCGGTCAAAAGACGAATGGGTAACGCTTTTTAAAAAGCGGTTTAAATTTGTCGGAGGAGAGATCGTGAATGAGTACATGATGGCGTTGGGATACCTTCCGGGAGCACACGATGAAAATTGCCCGGTTTTTGATACGATTATGACAATGAACCCTAAATGGAGTCAGATATGAAGAAATTATTGGTAATCATAGCAGTATGGCTGTCCTCCGGAGCGTTTGCCCAGGTGAGTTTCAGCGCCGGCGGCAGTTCCCTGCTCGCATTCGGAACCGAAGCGGGGCCCTGGGGCGGAGTGCATCTGGGAGTAGAGGTGCCACGAGATGATGCCATTTCACTCTACGGGCGAATTACGCACAATTTTGCCAAAAAAGGCGACAGCGTTCAGACGATTGCAATGGCAATTGATTTTATGACTTCACCATACACACTGCCTGTAAATGGAGTCACGAGCAGCACATACTCAATTGTTGAAGGGGGAACTCGTTATTACCTGGGCAACGGGTTTGATTTTGGATGGGCCGGTTACGGTGGAACCAATTTCATGCTTGTGTTCAACCGGGTACGAACGTCCTATGATGATTTTGATCAAACGCTGTATCAGCTGGAAGGAGGATCAAACGACCGCGATGGGTCCATCATCAGCTTTGGAATTGGACTGCACGGCGGTGTAAAATACTCCGTTCCCCGAATCGGAACATTCTACACGGATATCAACCTGGGATACATGTTCCTTGGACAAGCGAGTAACATCAATGTTTCGGCGGAATTGTACAGCCCGCTGATCTTTGGGATCAACCTGGGGTACCGTTACGACATTCTTTGGTAATCGTCAAAACCAGCGGCGCTTTTTTGTCGCAATCTTTTTCAGGTCAATGCGCACTTCTTCAAGGGAAGCATAGCGATTGTTCATGGCTGTTTTGAGCACATTCCGAACTTCCGCCTTGGCCATGCGGTTAGGAGGCACGCGAAACGAATGCTTGTGACACATTTTTAACAAGATTGGATGCATACCTCTGGGGAGTGAACCGTGATCGGGTATAGGGTGCGTTAATTGCAGATTTGTAAAAATGCCCGGGTTCGGATGGGTCAATGGTAATTTTCCACTGAACAGGCGCCAGATGGTCACTCCAAGGGCGTAGATATCTGAACGGTGATCCACCAAATCTAGCGCATTCAGCAAAAGCTCAGGAGCTGCGTACCCGAGCGGGAAAAGGATGTTGCGTTGGTCCGGATCGTTCTGTTTCAGAGCCAATCCGAAATCAATGAGTGACACCCCGATGCCCGTTTCAGACTGATGCACCAACACATTCCCGGGTTTGATATCGCAATGTACCACCTGTTCTGCGTTCAATTTTTCGAATAATCTATGCAGAGCCGAGAGCAACGCTAAGAGAAAAGGGAGGCGATCTTTCTTCGTAAGCGTCTGCCAATAATCATCAAGAGGGATACCCGGTAAGTAGTTTCGGATCAATAGGTACTCCGTGCCTGAATCCAATTGATCGAGTGTTCTTGGGAGACCGGAATCGTTGAAGTTGAATGTACTTTCGTGCACAAGCCGTTGATAGACTACGTTGGATTCTGCACTTTTGCGAGCAGCCTTAAGTACACATTGGGTTCGCTGTTCTTTATCTTCAACCAGATAGACATTTCCAAACTTTCGAACCGACTGTTTTCCCAGTCTGTCAAGAATGCGATAACGATCAGGAATGTGCATAACGCAGTGTACAAGATTCACCCATTGGTTCAATTTTTGACTCGTTCACTGATTGATTAAACAGAATTGTTTATCGAACAAAAAAGGAGTATGACTGATTAAATGGTCTTTTTTTCTTTTAAGTTAACAATAATTTAACGAAGTTTGAAACGCATTTATCTGAATATATTTAATGTTCGTAGAAAACTTGAAAATCAAGTCAAAAAAATCAGCATATTGTAATAGATAACCGGAAAAATATATGGATAATTTACTCATAACAGAAACCGCCCACACACCATTTGTTTGCATGGATTTATCCACTGGAACCATGGAGATTAAGGGTCGTTCAATTCCAGATGATGCCGATAGCTTTTGGATGCCTGTTTTGAGTTGGTTCGAGTCATACCGAATGGACCCGTTTTCCGAAACTACGTTCATCATCTACTTGGAATACTTCAATATTGCATCGTCAAAACGCATTCTCTTCCTGCTGTATAAACTGAACGACATGATTGATGATGGATTTGACGTACGGGTTGAGTGGCATTACCGCGAATCAGATGAAGAAATGTTCGAAGTAGGCAACGATTACGCCTACATGGTTCGCGTACCTTTTGAATTCAAAGCGCTTCAGGAACTAGATCTTGCGAGTGCCTGACATTGAGCAACAGAGTACATAAAATAAGCGTTGGCTTCGGCCTGCGCTTTTTTTGTTCCTCATTGATTTGATTATTTTTGCAGCAAAACATCCCGTGAGACTTGTTAAAGAAATACCACACGCCCGGTACAGAATCCAGATTTTTCAGTACAATGGAAAGTACATCGTAAAAATCGAATTGGGCCAGTTTGAGCAGACCTTTAAAATTGGAGATACCGATGTATACGGAGTAGAGGATGTGGAACGTTTGATCACCGATCAACTGATGAGCAATACACTCAAACGATTTGTGGAGATGCGTGCAGACTGGGAAAAAGCATTTAACGAGAAAAATTTAGTAGAAAAATGAAGCAGGTATTTGTGTTGATAACAGGAGTGGCATTTGCTGCAGCATCGTGTTCGTCAGAAGGAAGCTCGACCGGTACGAAAGGTGGAGAATCAAAAATGGCATACTATGTGCAGGATAGCATTATGACCCAGCTGGAGTACTTTGTTGAGAACAACAAAATTCTGGAGGAAAAGGCAAAGGATTTGGAACAACGACTGACTGAACTCCAGCAGAAGTATCAGGTGAAGGCAGAGAGCTACCAACGACAAATGGCAGCACAATTGCTTTCTCCGAACAGCCAGCGATCAAAAGAAACGGAACTGCAAGAGATTCAGAACCAGTTGTACACACTGCAACAAGCAGAAGGAGCGGAACTTCAATTCGAAGAGATTTCAGTAACGGAAAAACTGCACAAAAAACTCGATAAGTACGCGAAAGCCTATGCGAGAGAGCATGGGTACACGGCAATTTTTGCAAAGCAGGCTGCCGGCGGACAAGTTGTGTACATGGACGCTTCTATGGACATCACTATGGACTTCATCCAGTATATGAATGAAGAGGACCAGAAAGGTGCTGATGACGAGGAGGACGGTGAGGAAGATGACAAGGTGTCTGAAGACGGAGAAGAGTAGTCTCAATCCATGAAAATATCTGAACAAAAGAGAAAGGAGAACATTGCAGAATACATTCTGTACATGTACCAGATTGAGGACGTAATCCGTACCTACAATCTCGACGCAGACACCATTATGGAAGTCTATGTCCGGCCGCAAATCGATGACGATAAACTTCTCCCACAGTACCGTTCGTGGTATGTGAAACTCATCAACGAAATGAAGTCACAGCGCAAGGAAAAATCCGGTCATTTGGCATCCACACAAGAAGTCATGGTGGAACTTTCCTATCTTCACAACACAATGATCACCATGACGCAGGACCCGAAGTACATTGCACTCACGGATGCTGCTTCAAAGTACCTTGATGAATTCAGAGATAAATCCAATCTAAAGGAGGTAAACACGGTAGAGTTGGCGTTTCATGCGATGTATATGAAGCTACTTCTGCGTTTGCAAAAGAAGGAAATTTCAGCGGAGACAGAAGAAGCATTCGAAGCCATGCGCGGAATGTTGGCTTACCTGAGCCATGCCTATCATAAAATGAAGGCCGGCGAACTGGATTTTTTGAATAATTAGAAAATTTTCCCCGGGTTTAGAATTCCATTCGGATCGAATATGTTTTTAATGGAGCGCATGATGTCGAGTGTAACCTCGGGAAAGGCGATGTCCATATAAGGCCGTTGAACCATACCGATTCCATGCTCACCCGACAGAGTTCCTCCCAATCGCACCACTTCGGTAAACAACTCACGGATGGCTTTGGGAAGTTCGTGGTTCCATTGATTATCTGACAAATCTCCGCGAATGATGTTAATGTGCAAGTTGCCATCTCCGGCATGGCCGTAACACACCGATTGAAAACCGTATTGCTCGCCAATTCGTTTTACGTGACCAAGGAGCTCCGGAAGTGCAAAACGAGGCACAACGGTATCTTCTTCCTTGTAGATTGAATTGGCTTTCACCGCTTCTCCAACCGATCTGCGCAATTTCCAGAGTGCGTCTTTTTGAGCCTGAGATTCCGCGAAGAGAACCTCGTCGGTTGCAAAGCTTTCCAATACTTCCATGATACGTGAGCATTCGTTCATGAGCACATCCGGATCAAATCCATCGACTTCAACAAGCAAATGCGCAGCGTGGTTATCCGCTACATTGATGGATTGGTCACCCAGAAAGTTTTGCGTCCAAAGAAGGGCATCCCGTTCCATGAATTCCAATCCGCTGGGTGTAATTCCTGCCTGAAAAAATGCAGCAACCGCCTTGCAAGCTTCTTTTGCCTCGTAAAAGGGAACGAGCAACAACAAATCGTGGGTAGGGTGCGGGATCAATTTCAAAACGATCTTCGTGATTACTCCCAGCGTTCCTTCC
>JAURNA010000319.1 GCA_030830385.1 Crocinitomicaceae bacterium
CAGGCAGTAATCGAAATGCTCGAGAAAATCGATAACGATGGTGGAGATGTTGACAAGTGGGTAGCAAAAGCAAAAGACAAAGACGACCCGTTCCGTTTGATGGGATTCGGACACCGTGTATACAAAAATTTCGATCCACGCGCTACAATTATCAAGAAAGCATGTGACGACGTACTTGCAAAACTCGGAGTAAACGATCCAATGCTCGAAATCGCGAAACAACTGGAGCAGGTGGCACTCGAAGATGAATACTTCAAGTCGCGAAATCTATACCCAAACGTAGATTTCTACTCGGGTATTATCTACAAGGCAATCGGCATTCCAACAGAAATGTTCACGGTGATGATTGCACTTGGTCGTCTTCCGGGATGGATTGCTCAGTGGCGTGAAATGCTGCAGAATGGAGAGCCGATAGGACGTCCACGCCAGATTTATACAGGTGAAACCAGACGCGATTACGTTAACATAGCAAATCGCGGATAAGAAATACAATACCTACGAGGCTGCCTCGAAAGTCGGGTCAGCCTTTTTTTTGAGCTATGACCACAAGCGAACCCCTAGAGTGGTGCGAGAAATGCACCCTAAGAGCCTTTTCCAGAGACAAAGGCATTGTATGTTCACTTACCAACAACAAACCGAATTTCGTAGATACATGTCCTGATTTCAGTGAGGATGAACGTGCAGCAAAACGAATTGAACTCGAAAAAACTACCAAAGCAGAAGCAGATAAGCCCAGCGTGCTGGGAATGAACAGCGGAATCGGAGGCGGGATCGTCCTCATTGCTCTGTCCATCGCATGGTTCGTATTCGGACTATTCAGTATGAATCGTATCTTCTTCTATCCTCCGGTATTGTTGGTAATCGGCATCATCGCCATCGTTCGGGGTGCCAATAAACAAACCCACAAAAAGCAGCTCCGAAAAAAACAGTCCCAGACATTGGATGGCGATCTTCTCGACGATTGACTGCAGAATCAAAAGATACACGTATTCCTTCACGAGGCCGTCGGCTGCAAGTCACCACCCAAAGCAATTCAAACATCAACGGGGCATGAATTCCATGTGAACGCCCTCAACTTTCGGGGACATGACGTGTACGAAAATCCCGGACCTTTTGTGCCGGATGATCTCACTGGGAACCGGATTCAACTCCTGAATTCGTTTTTTAGCAAAGGACAATTCGAAGTGTTTTTTGTATCTTTCGTAAAAAGCTTGAAATGAGTGTGAAAATCTATGAAAAAGAAGATGTAAAAATCGTTTGGGATCAGACAAAATGTATTCACTCGGGGAATTGCGTGAGAGCGTTACCAGCTGTATTCAATCCGAAATCACGTCCCTGGATCAACGTGGACGGTGCTTCAAAAGAAGAGATCGTAGCCCATGTTGCGCAATGTCCTTCCGGAGCCCTATCCATACGAGAAGCGTAAACGTGAATTCAATCAAGGGATAAATTCGGCAGGATTTTTGCTGTAAGTTACGCAGTGATGAGGATACTAAAAAAGATAGGCGACGCTGTAAAAAAGAACATGCGTAGCCGTCGTTTCTGGAAACGATTTGCACTCACCGTAATTGGGATACCCGTCGTGTTGTTCTCAATACTGGTTATCGTCGTATATTACAAACAAGATGAAATCGTACAAGGTCTGTTGCACGACATGAACGAGGATTTCCAGGGAAGCATTGAGATCGATGATTCGCACATATCGCTCTTTGCCAATTTCCCTTACATTTCCATTGACCTCGAATACGTAAAAATTCACGAGAGCAAACAGAAAAATACTACGCCAATTGTAAACGTGGATGACATCTACGTAGGGTTTGACATCTGGACGATTATTTCCGGAAAAATGGAAATCAAGAAGATATCTCTGGAGCAGGGTAAATTGAACATCATCCAACACAAAGACGGAGAATTCAACATCACCAAAGCGTTGGCCACGAACAAAAAAGAGGTAGAAGACCCCAATGAGGAGTTTCATCTGAATTTGAAGAAAATCGAACTCACAGACATTGACATTCGTAAGTTGAACGAAGCCAACAATCTATTGGTGGAAGCATACGTAAACAGCGCTTATTCCGAATTCTCGACATCGCCACATCATGTCTTTGCGTCACTGGACTCTCAATTCGAGCTGAACGTTGTAGAAGATGGAGACACTACTTTCATCAAGCACAAACACTTTGATGTAAACACCCAACTGGACTTCCAGGAGGATACCGACGTTCTCACGATAGATCCTACCACGGTTTCACTGGAAGGCGCTGATTTCGAAATGGAGGGCAGCATCGATTTTCTGAATGAAGCCGATCTCGACCTTACTTTCTCGGGTAAAAAACCCAATTTCAACCTGTTCATTGCAATGGCCCCGGAAGAGCTCATTCCTACACTCAAGAAATACGAAAACGAGGGGACCATCTTCTTCGAAGCCCACGTAGAGGGGAAATCCATGAATGGAAACAAACCCGCAATCAATGCTCGATTCGGTTGCAAGAATGCATTTTTCAACAATTACGAAATGAGCAAAAGGCTCGACGATCTGAACTTTGTAGGCTTCTTTACAAATGGGGAAAACCGAGATGCCTCAACCATGGAGTTTGGATTGCATGACTTTACTGCCAAACCGGAGGCCGGCACATTTACGGGTAAATTGGATGTGAAGAACTTCGAATCGCCCGACATCAATCTGGAGATTAATTCCAACTTCAAACTCGACTTCCTCGCTCAATTTCTGAACCTCAAGGATCTCCGCGACCTCAAAGGAGATGTGGCATTGACGATGAAGTTTCACGACATTATTGATTTAACGCAACCGGAAACGAGTATCAAAAAATTGAACGAGGCCTACTTTATGAAATTAAAGATTGACAACCTCAGTTTTATCCAAAATAACTTCGGTGTACCCATCCAAGATTTGGACGTGTTGGCTGAAATGAATGGTCATAAGGCGGAAATTCCTTTGATCAAAATTAAAGCGGGCAAATCCGACCTGAACATCAACGGTACGATAAGCGATTTACCGGCCATTCTGCACCATTCCGATCTGGAAGTAGATACACGCTTAAACATCAAGAGCAGTTTCCTGGATATTTACGAGCTCACCGGCGGTGATAGTACCGCATTCAACGAGTCCATCAGCAATCTGTCCCTGAATCTTGACTTCAAGAGTTCGGCACGAGCGTTTACAGAATCACCCAACTTACCCATTGGCGAGTTCTTCATTGAAAACTTGTATGCCAAGCTGAATCACTATCCGCATACCTTCCACGACTTCCACGCTGATGTTTTCATCGAAAAAGAAGATTTCCGGGTTGTGGACTTCAAAGGTATGATCGATAAAAGTGATTTCTTCTTTGCCGGAAAATTGCGCCACTACGACATGTGGTTTGCCGAGCATCCCAAAGGAGATACACAACTCGAGTTTAACCTGACATCCAACCTGATGCAACTGGAGGATTTGTTCTCGTATCAGGGGGAGAACTATGTACCGGAAGATTATCGTCATGAAGAATTGCGCGAATTGAAAGCACACGGTATTGCTGATATGCACTTCAACGAAGGACTGCAGTCGATCGATATGATGCTGGATCGGCTTGATGCCCGAATGAAGATTCATCCGATGAAATTTGAACGCTTCAACGGTCGTGTTCACTATGAGAAAGATCATTTGGTCGTGGAGAATTTCTCAGGAAAAATCGGGAAGTCAGATTTCAAAACAACGCTGCATTATTACCTGGGGGATGACGTCGTGCAGAAGAAACGGGAAAACCACTTCCATCTGGTTTCCAACCGGCTGGATTTCGATGAATTATTCAACTACACCCCCCCTCCGGCCAAATCAGGTCCGGGAAATCATGCAAATCAAGTGGATCACGACGCAGGGTTCAATATTTACGAACTGCCTTTCACGGACATGACCTTTGACATTGATATCGCGCATCTCAATTATCATCGATACCTGCTCCACAACATGCATACGCAAATCCGGACTACACCGAAACATTACATCTACATCAATAAATGCCAAATGGATGCCGCTGGTGGCCATTGGAACATCAAGGGATATTTCAACGGCTCCAATCCCGATTTGATTTATTTCAGTCCGGAAATGACGGTAACGAATGTCAACCTCGATAAACTCCTTCTCAAGTTCGACAACTTTGGACAAGACCACCTGGTCTCCGAAAACCTGCACGGTAGATTCTCGGGTACAATCACAGGGAAAATCCATATGCACAATGATCTGGTTCCTAAAATCGACGATTCGGAAATTCACATGGACATCGATGTCGTGGATGGAAGGCTTGAACACTTCGCTATGCTCGATTGTGTTGCCGATTATTTTCGGGATAAAAACCTGAAAAAAGTACTGTTTGACACGCTTGATAACCACATTGACCTAACCAACGGATCGCTCACAATCCCCGAAATGGATATCAATACCTCCCTCGGGCACATGATCATCTCCGGCAAGCAGGATATGAACATGAACATGGAATACTACATCAGCATCCCGTGGAAAATGGTCACTCAAGCCGGAGCCTCGAAGTTATTCGGCCGAAAGAAAGAAGACGTAGGCCCGGATCAGATCGACGA
>JAURNA010000320.1 GCA_030830385.1 Crocinitomicaceae bacterium
CCTCTTCTTTTGTTTCCGATTCTTTTGTTTCCGATTCTTTTGTTTCCGAAACTGCGCGAATGTTCCGTTCTTCTTCCTGTTCCATGTTTGCAACTGCCCGGAAAGGAGAGGATTCTATTTGAGTGGTCAACTGAGCAGAGGATGGACCGCGATCTGCTTTGCATTTCATGCTTGTTACGTTACGATTTTTCAGACGAATTTCCTGTTTTCCTATATGTTATCCCTTTCGAATTAAAACACAGAGAGTCCGTAAGTGGTCAAATACCACTATAAAATATACGAATTTTTCCGTTCAATTCAAAATGGAGTCCAACTTTTTTTCTCCCATTCTGATCCATAAGCCATGCTGTGAACAATTTACCCGAAGGTAGTGGTGATGGAACTTTTACGAATCTCTGCTATGCTCAAGCGTATTTTTGCATTCTTTTCCAGAAGTTTACTGAGCATATCATCGAAGTCCCTGAACGGTCTCAATTCAACGATTAGCTGCGCCGTAACCGATCCAATTCCTGGTAAATATTGAAGATCCTGAACCGATGAACGATTGAAGTCGACAGAGGTTGCAGCAGAATCTGCCGTTGTACCAGAAGACAGGAAGATTTCAGAAGCTTCTGTTGTTCTGGTGTAGGTAGTAATTGGCATGGCAAAGCTCAATTTGGTATTTGACTTCCCTTGTTCGTAATCTGTTACGTTGTCATAAACGGTAACTGTACAGCTAAATCGTGCCGGAACAAATCGTTCTGCACGTGCAATAGCCAGTTTCACTTTTTTATCGGTCCAGGAGTCTTTGCTTTTCTGGATGGAACTCTCCAAAGCACTATTCTTTCCTACCAGAACATCCGCATTAACTCTGTACTTGAGTATTTTTCCTTGATCGACATATTTCTTCACGTCACTCTCCACTTTTCTCAAATGTTCTCCATTTGATGTCTGGGTAATCGGTGTAAGATTTGACCAACTCTTCCCTGTACCGTGAATATTGTGATTCAACAGGTGCCCCCGGGCATACCAGGTTCTACCACCTCCCGACTTTGTCGTGCGCCTTTTAATTGCATTCCACTGGGCATTTTCCACGGTTGGAATGCTTCCTTCCTCTCCTTCTCTCGTCAATGGATTAGCGAACATGGAAGCACCAAATCCACCTCTGCTTAGGCCTCCGAATGAAACGGTTGTTTTGGGAAGTGGTTTGCCTTCATCACCGTAACCTCCACTTGCTGCAAGATTAGCAACGATGGTTGTTCCGTCTTTGGCGAGATTCACCACTGCTTGTGACGTTCGGGAATCTTGTGGCTCAGCACCTGTCATGTTCTCGTTGATTTTCTTTTCGATCGACCTGGTTTGCTTCAATGCCTGTTTGAGCATGGCCTTTTCTTTCGGTGTTCCAGCGGACGAACCACCCAGTTCTTTCTCAAGCTTTGGTTCTATATCTCCGGGATTGTTGCTTGCCATTTGCATATCCGCCCGACGGCCTTTATGGTCGTAGAATAGCTTATGCTGTTCACCCACGGCATCTGTGAAACTTGCATTCACCTTAGATGATTCAATCACGCCTTCCCAGGTTAGAATCTTACCTCCGATTATCACTTGTTTCAGATGTGTCTGTGGAACCCGATCAATCATAAATGTCTTTTTGTTAAAGACCAGCTTGACAGGCAATACATGATATTCCCAACGTCCCTTATTTCGTACAACCGATACCTGGAAGTTCTTGTGTCGGGATTCAAACGTATTCTTGACAAAACGGGTTTGCTCTTCGAACATATACCCCGGATTTGTTCGTTGATTTTCCTTGAGATAAAGTCCTTCTATTTCTCTCAACTTGGCTACCCGTTGTTGAACTTCTTTTGCCGTCAATTCGGCTTCGTCCTGAGATTCTAGTCCGCCATCATCAATAATGCTCCAGTACACGGGTTCTTTCATCTGACGGTTGTTTGTTCTTTCAGTAGCGATGTACACCAGGTGATTCATTCCACTTTGCTTAAACGATTTAACCTCTTTGACGAACGGCATGCTTCGTAAGTGTCTCAAGCGTTGATTCGCCTGTTTTGATGTCATGATTATATGGAATACTTTTCCTCCGTATTTTTTCGCGGTTTCAACGGCATTTTTGTACCCCTCTAATTCCTGTTTACTAGGGCGATCATCTAATCGTTTCTTGCGGTTTGCTTTGCCTTTTTCTCTTCCCCCTTTCTTCTTATCATTCTTATGTGTTTTATCCATGAATTCGGAATTCATTTCTTTATCCCCATTGTTTGCCTTCAGACTATCCTGGTCTTCCGTTATGGCTTCCATGAAATGTTCCGGATCAAATGAATGAGGTTTGAAGTCAACTGTTGGCCATTCCCCACTTCCAATTGCATGATCAATATCCATCTGAATTCCTAAACTTCCTGCAATCGGGAAGAACAATTCACCCAATGGCCACGACCAGGTTTTATCCGGTACAGGACTCCACCAGGGGCTATCCAGTGCCACTGCGAATTCTGATCCCAAACGGATGTATGGTTGAGCCGCCATTACTACTTTACCACTAATGAAGTATTCGGATTCACCTTTTTTCTTCTTCGAAGGTCTTAATCCCAATTCAATTCCCGAATCGAGGTATCCTTTAATTCCGGCTGCTGCGATCATGTTCAAACCGACCTGAACTGAGTGTCCCAGAAGTTTAGCAAATCCGAAAATAAAGACCTTAATACCTGCTTCTGCAAAGGCCGATATGTTCAAATTCGCTCCTATTGTCCATCGGTTATTTTGCAGTCGTGGGTTCGTGGAATATACTCCTGAAATGTGCAGGTTATGGAGATACGCAGGATTGACACCCCACGTAGCGAACAAATCGATTTTCACACCGATACCAAAACTTGCCAGATATGGAATACCGTATTCAAAGTCTTTCGCGAACAATGGTTTTTCGTAGGGTTTCTCAGGCTTGAGTCCATCGAATAATGCAACTCTGGTATCCGGTGCCCATTTACCGATTACTGTGATGTACCCCTCACCATCCACAATTACTTCTACCTTGCCTTTGAAATGCTCATTCAGTTCAAAATCAAGTGTGCCATGCCCTGCAAGTGCACGACCTCCGGGTTTGTTTGAACTGCTGATCACTTCTGACATCGCGGCGATTTTCTCCGGATCAAGTCGACTGAATGCAAGGTTCATTGCCGATTCATAATCGGTGAGCATAATGGTTAAGTTACCATCGAAATGTTCATCATGATAGCCAATGGTTCCGGTGATGTCCACCAGTCCCTTTTTGTACTTCACATCCACCTCTCCGCTTAACCTGCTGATAGTAAATCCAGTTTTTACACCACCTGATAGTTCACCGTTTTCAGAGCGCTCAATATTCAGTGATGTAGGCGTCAACAATGGAACATTAACGTTGGCAGAAATCGCGAAACTGAAGCGGTCATTGAACATGCCGAATTTCTCTACCTGACCATCCAGGAATCCTCCGACTCTTACCGGGATTCCGGTAACCTCCATTCTGAACCCTCCGGCTTCGATGGCATTGTTCACCTGGCCACTCATCACCTCAATACCGTCCCATCCAAACTTGGTAGCGTTCTTACGCATCCATTCAAAGATCGATCCTTTCCCCCCCATAATCTCGCCACCTTGCGTTGCTGCCAGATATCCCGAAACCGCATTCTTTTTCACCTGAATAGCCAGTGCCGGATCTATTCCGATTTTCTTCAACGGATTGAGGTAGGAGATGTTGGCAAGAATAGCATGATGCCCTTTGCCTACCGTTGTGATGGTTTTTCCATCATGCGATCGGAGCATCATTTGTCCTTTGGCGTACTTGCCAAATTTCACGTCGATCGTGTCGCCTTTTCGCCCTTTCTTCTTCAACCATGTTAGCATAGCCTCTGATGGCGTTGCGGTACCACTGATCAAGTCAATGGTTTCCATCGGTTTGCATACATAGGTCTCCGGTTCACCTTTCTGCTTGGCGGGAACAGCGATGCAATTAGGATCATTCGCTTTATCCTCCGGTTCTGAAGATGGCTTAGCTAACGGAAGCATTGGTGTTGGAAGCATCGGCATTCTTTGAACACGGTCTTCTTCCTGACATTTAGTGCACTTACGTTGTACATCACCCGATGCTCCCTGTTGTACTGTATGTGTTAATTCGTGTGCCAGCAAATGCTTGCCTGCTTTCGTCTCCGGGTTGTATTGTCCTTGGTTGAAATAGATGTCATTACCATGCGTAAAGGCCTTGGCCTGAATTTGATCACTCAGGTTAGCAGCCCTGTTATCCGAATGAATCCGCACATTGCTGAAATCGGTACCGAAACTATTTTCCATGAACGACTGGGTTCCTGAATCCATGGGTTGACCACCACCTTTTGATGCCTGCAACCCACTACTGAATCCATTACCAGCAGTAAACCCTCCTCCACCGTCATCCGAAGAACGTTGAATTTCTTCTTCCAGATATGGATTATAACCATCTTTTTCCCAGGCTTTGCGTTGTACTTGTTCTTCCTTCTCACAAGCCGCGCATTTGCGCTGCGTGGATTTTCCACCTACATTGAGCGGAGTAACCTGATTCACTAACGATCCGCCACCTGAACCATTCACTACATGATCTGCAATACTATCCGCTTGTCGCTCAAAGAAGGCACTACTTCCCGAACCATCGGATGATTTGCGTTGTGGACAACCACGGTTTGTAACAAGTGTAATGAAATCCGGTTCGTTGAATCTACTTTCAACTGGCACCCTTGTCACTCTGTTTCTCTCTAATCTTCCTGAATCATAGAGTTTATATGTCGAATAGAAACAAGTATAATCGCAATCCAATTGATAATAGGTACATGTTCCATCTCCGTATACATCTATTAACTGTGGAGAGGTTCTATTCTCTACAGCAACCTCATAGTACACAAGGTATTCATTATCCAGCACATTTGTTTTCACCCATCGTTCCGGTCCACATTTATGACAGTCATTTGCAAGCCCGGTAATTGGGTATAAGTTTCTGTCTTCTGCCGGACCTCCAGTATTTCCATTCAATAGATGTCCTTTGATAAATACCATATCCTGGGTATATCCTCCTCCTCTTCCAAAGGCTCCTCTTTGTGGAATTTTTCTGAACCCGTAGATATTGCGTTGAGCACTTCCTGTACTGTCAGAACCTTCTCTAATCTTGTCCGGGTGGTTGGTTAGATATTGTGTTTCCATTCCAATACCCACTGTGTTGCTATGTCCACCCGGAAGTGTTATAGTATCCGTTGTATATCGCGTCACATTTAATTGACTTCTGATTGATTCAAGATCATGTGCCGTTTCTGCGGTAACGGGATCTTGTTCAACAGCTTCCGGAGTGCCTCCTCCACCTCCGCCCCCACAAGGATTTAATATTCCTCTTCGACGTGCTCTTCTATCCACTCTTCCATCTGATACTCTAACATCATTTTCACCCTGAGAAGCTGCTGGGAATATGCTTTGCAGTAAATTGATTGCATCAAATGCGCGCATCATGAATTCTCCACTTGGCAATTCATTCTCTCCAAAAGGTGGCAATTCAAAGACGTAATCCCAACATTTTTCCCATTCCCAATCGGCCAGATCCCAATTATTTTCATAAACGCTGAAGCCTAAAATGAACAATTCAAATGCAGCATCCAGACCGCAGAACAGTTTCAGGCATGATTCGAGATTCAATCCATGTGATAATCGAATTTCACCATCAACACATTCAATATTTACGTCATAACTTAATGTTTCCTGAAGTGTTGCTCCCGCATTTAATGCAAGTTCACCTGACATTCTCACCCACTCCAATAAACAGAGGAAATCTGACCCCCATGCGTGGAGAATTCCGGTAAGCGTAACTTCTGGGGTAATATCAGCAACAGCACTTAATTTTGCCGATCCTTCATAAGTACCTGTCGTTGGATCTACATCGAGACAAACATTGCTCAACGTTATAGGGCCAAGACCTGCGTTCACATCTATATCAATTGTTGCTTCGGCATCAACACCAAGCCATACTCCCACTATGTATGGAACTTCCACGAATGTTTGGAACACTTCAACTTCTCCTGTACTATCATCCCAATGATAATCGTAGTCCTGACGACCCATCAATTCAAAATCAGGCAAGCACAATTGGTATTGCGGTTCGGCATCCTCATCGGCTATGTTTTCCGGGCAACCGCCACGACATCCTTCAAAAGAGAACGGTGGGTCGGAGAACGGCATAGTTCGATCAGAGCGTCCTCCACCCATTGCCCAGTCGATACAAGACGGTGCATTATTTTCACATGCACATTCCAGGTCACACCATCTGTGACAAGGTCCAAGAATACTGTTTTCTCCACCCTCAGCACACCAGTCATAACAGTGATCATGCTGACGACAAGCCGGATGCGAATTACAATCGGTATAAGCCGGATAAACATGCCAGATATGTCCATCGCCCATTTCTTCACACACGTATTTATCTTCGGGAACTGTACATGCATCTTCATGACAATCCGGACCACAAGCTCCACGACACAGTGCACCACTCGCGATATTTGGAGCTTTTGGATATGCAAACAATGGCCCTCCCCAAGCTGGTTCAGGATGTCCATCCCAAACAACACCTACCTGACGCGGCATAATCCCCATTGCGTTGAAGCGATCACACAATGGACAGTCAGCCTGTAACACCGAACGGTCAAATGCCTGCGGAGTTTGATTAAACGGTACACCTGAAATATTATTGATGCTTGCACTTGGCATTACCGTAGGGAATCCTGCACCATAAGATAAGCCAATCGTCCAATCAACATTGGTAGCTGCTTCAAAATGACTTTCCCAGAATGGATAATAAAGTCGACACAAGTTTTGGCCTCCAACGGCTAAGGAACCATATGCTCCAACACCAAGGTCGGCCGATATTCCATAGAATGCATTATCTCTGACCGACATCGAAATTCCGTGGAACAATCCAACCGTACTTCTGAATTGGAAGTTATGATTCGCCGCAATGGTTCCAACAGCTTCTCCTGCTGCACCCGCTTCCACCAACACATCATTTATATTAATCGGTGTCGTACTTCCGGGAGGGAAGAATAAATTCGCAGTTCCTTCTGCATAACCTCCGGCGTGATACTGCCCACGTATGGTAGCACCAATGTCTACACTCAAATCAGCTCCAACGCTTGTAGATAAACCAAGAATGTCAATCTCAAAGAAGCTATTATTTAATTGACACGGACCCAATAATAATTCCAGCTGAGACGTAAAGGTTGCCTGAATTCCAACATCTCCAAGAAATTCTATGTGATCTCCTATCCAATGAAGTCCTGCCAATGGGAAATATTGGGAGAAATTCTCCGACTCTATGATCATCATCATTTGAGGGCACACGGTTAAACTAGGTCCTTCCACCCTGAGTATTCCATTTTCAAATGTGATATAACCAGAAATTACTTCGGCTACCCATTTTGCAAATTCCCATGCCTGTTTGAACTTCTCTACAAGCCAGCCAGCCAATTCAGTAACACGCTCCCATGCCCAGTTAGCAGCTCTTCCAGCCTGATCCCATAACCATTCGGCTGCACCACTAATTGCGCCCCATGCTTGTCCTGCAAGACTCTTTATTGATTCATATGCCGATGACAATGCATTTACAGCCGCATTATAGGCCGTACTCACAGCATCAGATACCGTATCATAAACCGCAGATGCTACTCCACTGACATCATCTACAAATTCGGACCAACTGTATCGTTGGATACGTGGCGTAGTTTGAGAAATGGAACGCGTCTTTCTTTGTACATGTTCTTCTTCCTCACACTTCTTACATTTTCGTTGAATATTTTCTTCGCGCTCGCAAGCAGCACACTTACGTTGTACCTCATCCTCCTTAACTGATGTTGCAGCGGACTGGTCTTCTTTCTGACAAGCTGCGCATTTACGTTGAACGGCCGGCGGCCCTCGATCGGACAGTGCGCTGCGTTGAATGCTTTCTTCTTTTTCACAGGAAGTACATTTGCGTTGTACCTCTTCTTCCTGAGGTTTTCGCATGATACGATCGGCTGTTGCATCAGCTTCTTTCTCGTATGTGTCATCTGGCGCATTCACCTTCAGTTTGGGCTGTACGGTGTTGCTCACTGCACCTTGCTGAATGGTGTGCGTTAGCTCATGAGCGAGCAATGTCTTCCCCTCCCGGGTTTCAGGTTGGTACTGACCCGAGTTGAAATAAATGTCGTTTCGGTGCGTGAACGCCTTTGCCTGAATGGAATCACTCATGCTGCTGGCATCGCTTCCGGTGTGAATGCGAACACCGCTGAAGTCTGTTCCGAAACGGGAATTCATAAAACCAAGTGTCGATGAATCCATGGGTTGGCCTCCACCTTTGGACTGATTGAGTTTGCTTGCAAACTGTCCGGCAACCGGTGGACCTCGTCCGGCAGTTCCGTTTTCTTTCTTCTGAAGTTCTTCGTCTTCTTCCTTCCGAAGCACGCGCGGCGCAACGACGGAAGGTTTGATTACGGACAAGCCGGAGCCACTCTTTCTGAGAGATTCCCCATTGCTTTCAGTCGAGGGCTGCGCATCTTGTTTTGATGTATGTTCAATGGCTTTCCGTTGAATTTTTGCAGATTCATCGGATTCTTTTATTTCTTCTGTAGATTCTTCTTTTCGCTGAACGATGGGTTCAGGTTGCGGCATTCGCATTACTGCTTCGGCCGTTTGATCCGCTTCCTTTTCAAATTTATCATCGGGAGAGCCTACCGATAATTTGGCTTGTACGGAATCCATTCCGGAGAGGAAAGACAACGACGATTTTGCCGCTTGCTCCATTCCGCCTTTGCTTGTATTGGCATGGGCAGCCGCTGAGTGCGCCTTGCTTTTGGGTTCCGCTATTTTGGCCTTTCCTGACAAATTCTACATCGTTTTTCCTTCTTTGAGGAATTCCCTGCGAATTCCCATTTGAATATCGTTTGATCGTATCGTTTTCGTTCCTCTTTTCAGCGCCATCAGAGAACTGAAGCGAACCACATTCATGATAACTCCTCCGGTCAATTCATGTTGGTTAGCGATGTCACTTAAATCGATCTGGTCTTCCAAATCGCAACGATCCGAAAATCCGTTTTTCCATATTTGGAATCGTTCCTCGGTCGCTGGAATTCCAAAATGAACCATTGTTTCGAAACGACGGATAAATGCTTTATCAATGTTGTTCTTCATGTTCGAGGACAGGATCACTACCCCACTGAAATCTTCTATTCGTTGCAGCAAATACGAAACCTGCTGATTCGCGAACATGTCGTTCGAGGATTCGGTTTGCATGCGGGTTCCGAACAATGCATCTGCTTCATCAAAAAAGAGAATCCAATCCTTGTTTTCAGCCTGATCAAATACACGGCTCAGGTTTTCCTCGGTTTCCCCGATGTATTTGGAGATGACCATGGAAAGATCGATGCGGTATACGTCGCGACCCGTTAGTTTACCCAACAAGCAGGAAGTCATCGTTTTTCCCGTACCCGGAGGCCCGTAAAACAATGCGCGTATTCCGGGGCGAATCTTCTTTCCCAGGTCCCACTCGTTCATGAGTACATTGCCGTGACGGATCCACAGTTCGATTTCTTCGATTTGATCGAGCGTACGCTTGGGTAGAACGAGATCGCTCCACTCCAATTTTGTTTCGATCAATTTGGCCGGAAAATCCCTGCTGAAGTTCGGTTTGCGGTTTTTCCCTGTAGTGACCAATTCAATGAACTCGCGCGATACATTGATCTTGCCACTCAAAAATGGTTCCCCGGTATGCGCTGGTTCCAGATTGAGAATTCCTTTTTTCGCGAGGGGGTGTCCGCCATCGAATAAATCGTGCAAACTGAATCGAATCGAAAGATCATCTTCTCCCAAGATAAAGAGTGCCGTTTCTCCCGTTGCGAGAAAACCTCCGTGTCCGATACCTTTTACCCCTCCGAACTCGGTAAATCCGCGATTGAACGTTGAATTTTTCAGGAAGAAAACATCCAGAAGTTCGGGTCTGATATGCGGAGTCGCGCCCAAAATGAGAATCAGGCGCTCTTTAAAATCAAGATTCATGGAATCCACGATGGCACCGTAGTGGGAATCGTTACTCAAATTCGGCGGTTCAATTTGGTAGATTGAGGTAACCTCGGCATCCTGACCGAAATAGCATTTAAGACGATTGTCCAGAACAGTGGAAAGCCACGCCAATTCCTGCGCAAGTGCCTCGGCGTTTACGTTCCCTTTCATTTGGATAACTCCATTGTGTTTCGTTCTTACCATTCGACCATCATTATTTTTTCCATCCAACTGCAATTCACGGTATTGTATCCCCACGGGAAGCTGCTCAACAAAGCGTCAATTCCACGTGCATCTATGTCGAGTTGCCAGTGCGATTCATGTTCGATCAGATTACCTGTCCTTGATAAAAAGGCCTCTCGGAGAGCATCCGGAGATGTATTCTTCAAAACGACCCAGGTAGATAGCACGTGTTGTAGTAACGCATCGACTTCCGCTCGATCGGCATCGGTGAGTTTGGGTAAAAACACCGGTACCGACTCAATTGGCAAGCCGACCAATATTTTATTTACGATCATCCCTTCTTCTTCTGCTAACTCTGATCCTGAAACCAGGTAATTCAGCAATTGTAAGCCCACGAAGCGCTCTTCTTCTCCCGAAAAGGTCCCGTCTCTGAACAATCCGCGACTTTCGAAAAGTGTTTTGAGCATCGGCCAGACCAAAATGACCCCGCCGTTCACGATCTGAATCCAATCTTCCGCATCTCGTTTGATTTCCTTCGATTGTTCCAAAAGCTCATCTTTCTCAATCTTAGGCTTCGGTACAAATTCCAGCGATTTCTGTATTTGGACCAGCATTTCTTTCTGCTTTTCTTCCGTTGGGGTCAGTTTTTTCAGTGCACGTGCAATAGAATCCGGTATTTTCAACCTCCCCGTCGGTTTTTCCTCCTTTTCAGGGGAGACCCACGCAGAAATGGATTCACTCAAATCTTCCAAACGCGCTGAAACATTCGAAAAGCGTGCGAGCAACAACCGAAGAAACTCCGAATGAACGGATTCCTGTGCCGATAATTGTTCGGTTCGAAGCAATGCGTGAGTCCCGAAGTAGTGAGCGATGCGTATCACTTCCTGATGTAAATAAGGGAATAGTTGATTCAAAATTTCCGCATAGAGCAATGAGAACTGCTTGATCTGTTTCTGACGAGCGGCAGAATGATCTTTCCGCGTGACCTTCTCCATGATTTCGTACCACTTCACAGCATCATCCGGAGTTCCCAAATGAAACCATCGCATGATCGCTGCATCCAATTGAGTCGATGATCGTCTTCGCAAACCTCTCTCAAAAAGTTCGGAATGCGGTTGACCCGATTCTTCGACGAGTCTGGCGATCTGCTTTGACATCTTCACCGGGTCACGTTCGGAGCTCCACCAGGGCATCATTCCCGTTGAAAGGTAGGCCAACCAGGCATCCAACAATCTTTCTGCCACTGATTTTGTGAACGGTTGGTCGGGTCGTGGAGATTCCATCGTGCTACCTGCGTCGAATTCAATTCCATTGGCCGATAACCTCAGTTTGTTGACCTCGTGACTTAATTTAACGCGGAAGGCATTGAGAAACGACTCATCAAAATTCCCGATATCAATATCTCCGAGGTCTAATTCCAAGCGATCAATGCGCACGGTTTCTTCCGGACCGCAGACCGAACTCATCACATCTTCAAGTCGCTTTTTGGTGCTTTGATGGAGCCTGTTAAGCATATCGTTTCGGGCTCCGGAGGCGTCGGATCCTTCCGGGACATGCAGGTCAATGGTCAACCTCCGAACGATGTGCCTGTTTTCGATCAATGGTTGTCAATTTTGAATGCGCTAAACACGTTCAACGTATTTGGATCCAAGTCTTCTTTTTTAGCAAGGATTGCAACTCTTTCTCTCAACTTTGGATCCGATTCCGACAGTTTCAAAATTTGCTTGCGCACGTCTCCCTTGATCAATCTGGCGACCTTGCTGTCTTCACGTTCGGTGAGTTTCTCTTCCACGGCAATTGCCGTCAGTGCGTTTAATTGCGTATTGTACAATGCTTTTGCGGAAGCGAGTTCATCATACGTATCGGCCATTTCAAGACGATCCATGAGTCCTTTTTTCGTGTTGAATTTCGGATATTTTGGAATGCGTCGTTTCAACGAGTCAATGCGTTTCGCTGTATCCTCCATTGCCGGAGCAAATGCCTTGTGAACCGTATCGTCGAGTTTCTTTCTCTCCCGAACCGTTGCGTTTTCTTTCAACGGCTCTGCTTCTTCCAAAATTTTGAACCGCTCTCTGGTACTCTCAATCAGTTCTTTTGCACCCGTGTCATTTCCTTCGATGAGCTTCTCGTGTGCTTCGGCCATTTCAAAATCTCGGATTTTCAATTTCCACGTTGGTTCTTTTACTTCCTCCGATGGCGGCGGCGGAGTAACTGTTTCTTCGGGTTGACTGTGCGTTTCACTCTTGGAATCGTACCCTTTCAATATGCTCATCAGGTAGTTCGTTCCCATGGGAAGTTTCGCTACGAATACGCATCCTTTCGCAACCTTTCCGCTCGTGTTCTCAATCGTATAATCGAAGGTGTCAATTCCCTTGTCGAAGCCATTTGGAACGGTGTATTCAACCACATCATGCCCGAAGACGGGATTTTTGACACGCCCGATGTTCGCGCCCTTCTCACTCCGGGTTCTATCCGGGAATTCGTGTAAGCCGATCTTTTCAACATTGATGTCAAGTGAGAACTCCAATACGTCGATGAGAACCGTAGTTCCGGGCTCTGCATTTTCTTCAATGAAGTAGTACACGTTCTTGGCAATTGGAGGGTATGCCTCGAGGTTTTCTCCGCAGAAATCAACACTCGTTCCGCAGCAAGGACGTCCGGTTAGTGCAAAATCACCGATAATTTCCTGCTCTCGGAGGTCATCACCGTACACCATGACAAAAACACCTCCCCTGGGCACTCCCGCCATGTGCTCAAGACCCGGGTTGTGGAATGCAAAATTCGAGAAGAGTTTTGATC
>JAURNA010000321.1 GCA_030830385.1 Crocinitomicaceae bacterium
CTCGATGGAATCCGGATCTCCGGCCGGATCGAATTTCGAATTAAAAGTTTGCACCGAACCGAAGAACAACGGCCCCCAGATTTCGTACACTTTCGTTCCATCTTCCCTGAATCGTTTTCGCGCTCGAATCATCGTCGCATTCTTCCAGGCGAAAACAAGTGCGGACATAATAACACCGACGATCACGGCTATTGCCAAATCCTGCCAGACGGTAACAGCGGACACGGTTATCAGGACGATCGTATCTGAGAGCGGAATCTTGTGCATGATTCTGAAGCTACTCCACGCGAATGTTCCAACGACTACCATGAACATTACTCCGACCAGCGCGGCAATCGGAATTTGTTCAATTAATGGTGCTCCTACAAGGATGAAGAGCAAAAGTGTTACCGCTGCCATTGTACCGGATAATCGACCTCTGCCACCGGCATTTACGTTGATAATCGATTGACCGATCATGGCGCAACCCCCCATTCCGCCGAAAAGCCCGTTGAGAATATTCGCGCCTCCCTGAGCCACACATTCGCGATTTCCACTCCCCCGTGTATCGGTTAATTCATCGACCAGATTGAGCGTCATGAGCGATTCAATCAGTCCAATGGCAGCCAGAAGGAATGCGGTAGAGATCACCAGGTCCCAGTGACCATCAATGGTTCCAATGAACGAAAATAGATCCGATTGAAAGCTTGGCAGGGAGCCTTGAAGCCCGGAACCTCCCGCGTCCTGAATGAACGATCCTACGGTACCAACATCCAGATTCCCGAATATTGCAATTGCTGCCACAACGATAATCGCAGTTAGAGCTGCCGGAATTTTCTCGGTGATTTTAGGCAGAATAAACATGATGGTCATGGTTAATGCTACCAATCCCACCATGACATAGAGGGGAGCTCCCTGAATCCATTGCTGTTCGCCGTTCACACTCTCCTTGAACATTCCAAGCTGGGACAGAAAAATAACGATCGCAAGACCATTTACGAAGCCCATCATTACGGGGCGTGGAATCAATCGGACAAATTTTCCAAGTCGTAAAACCCCTGCCATTGTCTGGATTCCTCCAACAAGAAGCAGCGTGAGAAACAACCACTGCAGCCCCAAATTTTCAGTGGGTTGATCCAGGTTCAATCCGACTTCGTTTCCTTTTTGAATCAAGTGAACCATCACCACAGCCATGGCCCCGGTTGCTCCTGAAATCATTCCGGGCCGCCCTCCAAAGAGAGAAGTCACAATTCCCATCATGAATGCTCCGTAGAGTCCTACCATGGGATCGATGCCCGCTACAAAAGCGAACGCAACGGCTTCGGGCACAAGCGCAAGCGCAACGGTAAGTCCGGAAAGAATATCGTCTTTGGGGTTGAAGGTAAAGTTGCGGAAGAGATTTTTCATGTTGTGCGTTCAAAAAGAAACGGCAAAAATAAGGGGATAGGGGGGATTCGCAAGGACCTAGGGAAGAGAGTTTTGAGAAATTCGATGAACAACATGAAACACTGGGTACAGGGAGGGAACCTTTCGACAAATGGGATTGCCCGGAGGAGTATCCTCTAACTCCTACGAAACCAACGAGTTGATCGTTGCGTGGCACGCGTTTGATGTGCGTTGAAATCGTGAACAGCAGATTCCCAAAAACCGTTGGGTTCCATAGCGAATCAAGGAATGTTCATTCTCGTTGCCCTCTTTCTTGCTTTTAGAACCGGTATTCCACGTACGAAATACCCGATTGTGCACCGAACAAACCCTCAAAAACGGGCTGTACGTGAAGATTGCGAGCCGGGCATGCCCTCCGGATGAATCCGTAGCGTTTTCGATGCCTGTGAATACTTGATACAACGTGTGTTAAACAAACCCTGCCGTCAAAAAATGAAGCCAATGATCGTTGTTAAGCAGAAACCAGATCAAGGCCGCATTTACTCCCCAATACGATAGTTGAAACAGTACCGTAAAAATGACATTTTTCCGTTTGTACAACAGCGTGAAAAGGGGAAGCAGCAGAACGAAGCTGATTATCCATTGATTGCTCCGAAAGGAATAGTGCGTTTTGAAATGAGAGTCGTTGACCTTTCCGCGGGAAATGAGTTGAATGGGCTCGTGAAATATCCAACTTTTTTCTGTGATAATTGATGGATAGCGCCCGTAAAGATTGTAGTTCACCTTTGAAACCCAATAGGTTTGATCCATCTCCGTTTTGATTGCGGTAAGGAGTTCTTCATCACCTCCAAACCCTGCGTTGAGGGAATAATGAGTAACGCGATCCGGCTCAAAATGAGAAGGAAGAAATCGATCGGCAAGAAGTCCAGCGGTAATCAAAATTCCCAATATCGCTGAAATGCGTAGGGTTTTCCATTTAACGCCCTTTGTCAATTGTTTGAAGTACTGCTCATTTTCTTCATGCTCCTGAATGATTTGCTCGTAATGCCGTTGACGGGCTTCTTTCATTCGCTCTTCTTGTGTAGGAGCTGGATTTCCGGTATGCGCTGCGCGCCGCGCTTTGGATTGCGTCGTACATTGGGGCGGAGCCTGTTTTTTTCCGATGAGTATTTCGTAAGCGTCAGTAAGTTCAATGAAGCGTTGTTTCGCTTCTGCAGACGGATTTCGATCCGGATGAAACTGCATGGCAAGTTTGCGATATCGTTTGCGAACATCGGTTTCGGAGGCTCCGTTTGGGAGGTTCAGAATGCTATAATACTTGCTCAATCGCATGTTCTGTCAATTCCCGGGTGCGCTTGCGGTCAATTTTTTCGTTTGTGCGGACGAATTCGTTTATCCAGTAAATTTTCTTAGGGCATTTGTACCTGGGCACGAGTGCTTCCAGTTGTTTTTTCCTGACTTCAAATTTTGGCCCTTCGATACAGAGAGTGAGCGATTCTCCCAGTTGTGAGTCCTGTTCTCCAAACACAAAAAACGGAGCGGAAATAGCACGGCTCAACCGGCGTTCAATTTCTTCCGGATGAATTTTGATCCCACCGCTGTTGATGGTAAAATCGCTGCGCCCCAGCCAACGAAATCGGGTAGGGGAATTCAATTCGACTTCATCATTTGTAACGAGGTTCTCTACTTCTATGTGAGGGGCTCTGATAACCAATTTTCCACCCAATTCCGAAAATGAAACTCCGGGAAGAGCCTCATAGAGATTTTGAGTAGACCCGCATTTGCGCATGGCAACGTGAGAATATGTCTCTGTCATTCCGTAGGTTTGATAAACCGATGTCGTAAGGATCGAGCATTTTTCGTTTAGTTCAGAGGGCATAGGTGCTCCGCCCACAATCAATTTGTCAATCTGATTGTGTTTCAATTCTTCGAAACTATTCTCCAGTTGCATCGGAACCATCGCAGCGAAGTCGATGTGAAAACCAATGTTCTTTATAGGAGAAGAGGAAGGGGCAACAGCATACAATTTTAACTTCCCTACAATGGAACGAACGATCATCATCATTCCGCCCACTTTGTCTGCGGGTAGGCAAAGCAGCGCTGAATCGCCCTCTTTGATCCCCAGGAATTCCAACGTTGCTTTTGCTGATGCAATCATCCGTTTTTTTTGAAGCCGGATTTCTTTGGGTGTGCCGGTGGACCCGGAAGTGTATGCGGAAATAAAATCTTCTTCGTTATTCCACAGCTCAAGAAACTCCTCAATGTTTGAGCGAAACGAAGGATCCGGGTCCAAAAAATGCACGTCCATTGGTTTTGGAATGGAATTTGTGTTAAAAGTAACAAACTTCGTTTGCCCGGAGGACGCAGGTTTTTCCGGTGAATGATAATTTTGTAATTTAACTTGTGAAATTCAAGGTTATGAAAAAGTATTTCGGTGTGTTTTTGGTGGCATTTTTAGGACTTTTATTGTTCACAAATACATCAGCATCTCAAGCCAAAACGGGAATCGTATTCTCTAAGATTCGGTTTGATGCTGCGTTGAAAAAGTCGAACAAAACAGGTAAGTTGATTTTTATTGATGCCTATACAGACTGGTGTGGACCGTGTAAGAAAATGGCGGCAACAACTTTCAGGGACAAAGAGATCGGAGAGGTGTTCAATGAGAATTTCATCAATATGAAAGTGGAGATGGAAAAAGAGGAAGACGGGGAAGAGATCGCGGCTCGTTATCGAGTCAGAGCCTATCCAACCTTATTGATTATCGACGGAGATGGAAAATTGATCAAACAAGTTATCGGTTTCCAAACCAAAGACCGATTGATGGCATTGGCAGAATCCGTGCTGTAGAAAACTCGGCAAAAATAAAAGGCTGCCTCGTTCTGAGACAGCCTCTTTTGTATCTTAAAATGGACTTAGGTTATTGATTCCCGTCCATCTTTTGTTTCAACGCTGCAAGTGCGTCAAGATCACCAAGTGTAGATTTTTCTGCGCTTTGGTTTACTTGCTTCACGGAAGCAGAAGTGTTTTTCTTCGGCTTATCCGATACTTCTTCGAAAGTAGCTGTGTGTGAAACAACGATCTTTCGGGCGTCTTTGTTGAATTCAATGATTACGAAATCCAATGCGTCTTCAACCTTCGCATTTGAACCGTCTTCCTTTCGCATGTGACGCGCAGGACAGATTCCTTCAAGTCCGTATGGCAATGCCACGATTCCCGACTTATCTTTCAGGTCGATGATAGTACCCGGGTGGGTAGAACCTTCTGTAAAGGTATCGGCAAATACTTCCCATGGATTTTCCTCAAGTTGCTTGTGTCCGAGTGAAATACGACGGTTTTCGCGATCGATCTCGAGAACGATTACTTCCATCGTGTCACCTACTTTACAGAATTCTGACGGGTGCTTCACTTTCTTTTGCCATGAAAGGTCAGAAATGTGAATCAATCCGTCAACTCCTTCTTCCAACTCAACGAATACTCCGAAGTTCGTGAAGTTGCGAACTTTCGCTTCGTGACGTGTGTGAACAGCAAACTTGCTTTCGATTGCTTCCCATGGATCTGGCATCAGTTGCTTGATTCCAAGGGACATCTTGCGCTCTTCGCGATCCAATGTAAGGATTACGGATTCGATCTCATCTCCAACTTTCAGGAAGTCCTGAGCCGAACGAAGATGCTGTGACCAGCTCATTTCAGAAACGTGTATCAATCCTTCTACGCCAGTAGCGATTTCCACAAATGCTCCATAATCTGCCATTACGACAACTTTTCCTTTCACTTTGTCACCAATGTTCATGTTCGGATCCAAAGAATCCCACGGATGTGGTTGAAGTTGCTTCATGCCCAGTGCAATTCGTTTCTTCTCATCATCGAAGTCAAGAATTACAACGTTGAGTTTTTCATCCAATGAAACGACCTCTTCCGGGTGGTTAACACGACCCCATGAAAGATCTGTAATGTGAATCAATCCGTCAACTCCGCCAAGGTCGATGAATACACCGTAAGAAGTAATGTTCTTAACAGTACCTTCCAATACCTGACCTTTCTCAAGTCCGGAAATGATTTGTTTTTTCTGCTCTTCAAGCTCTGCTTCGATAAGCGCTTTGTGAGAAACAACCACGTTTTTGAATTCCTGGTTGATTTTCACCACCTTGAATTCCATGTTTTTTCCTACGTAAACATCGTAGTCACGGATTGGTTTCACGTCGATTTGAGAACCTGGAAGGAATGCTTCAAGACCGAATACGTCTACGATCAATCCTCCTTTTGTTCTGCACTTAACGAATCCGGTGATAACTTCTCCGGTCTTCAACACTTCGTTCACCTTGTTCCATGCACTGTGAACTCGCGCGATTTTGTGAGAGATTACCAATTGTCCGTACTTGTCCTCCTGTGTTTCGATGTACACGTCTACAGTGTCACCGATTTTAAGGTCTGGATTGTAACGGAATTCGTTTGATGGAACGACTCCTTCGGATTTAGAACCGATGTTGATCACCACTTCTTTTTTACCGATGGAAACAATTGTTCCTTGTGTTACTTCTCGCTCAGTTACTGAGTTGAGCGTCGTTTCGTACTTTTCTGAGAGCTCGGTACGTTCTGCGGACGAGTATCCGTCCATTTCCATTGCATCCCAGTTAAAATCTGCAGTTCCCTGCGTTTGTGTGTTGTCAGCCATGTTGGCGTTTTACATTGTATTCCGGATAACCCTGACTCCGGAAGGAGTTTAAATAGCCACATTCAGGGTTGGGTGGCATTCTTTACAAATTCCCGATTGGGAGCAGCCCTGCGTCTTCGCTAAGCTTTACGAATACAAAGGTAGAGAATTTAATTGA
>JAURNA010000322.1 GCA_030830385.1 Crocinitomicaceae bacterium
AGCACGGCTATTATTCTGGCGCACAATCACCCAAGCGGACAGCTCAAACCCAGCCAGGAAGACATAACGTTGACGCGTTCCTTGTTGAATTTCGGAAAGATGATCAATCTAACAATTCTCGATCATCTGATCATTGCTGATAATAATTACTTTAGTTTTGCAGATGAAGGAATTTTAAACTAGTCTCTTTGAAGAAAATCATAAGCATTGTTGGAGCTCGTCCACAGATTATTAAGTCCTCTGCACTGAACCGTGCCATTCAAGGACCATATGCCGACCAACTGCAAGAAATTATTGTTCACACAGGGCAGCATTACGATGAGAACATGTCGAACGTATTTTTCGATGAAATGAAAATTGCTCAACCGGATTACAACCTTCAGGCAGGCAAAGGAAGTCACGCAGAGCAAACTGCCCGCATGCTCGAGGGAATTGAAAAGATCATCATTGATGAACAACCTACGGCAGTTCTCGTATATGGTGATACCAATTCCACACTGGCTGGAGGGTTGGCAGCCGCCAAAATGGGGGTTCCGGTAATCCATGTAGAAGCCGGATTGCGAAGTTTCAATAAAGCAATGCCCGAGGAAATCAATCGAATTTCATGCGATCACGTTTCCACCTTGCTTTTCACACCTACCGGAGTGGGTGTTGAGAACCTCAGGCGAGAGGGGTTTGATACTTCCTTCAACGGAACTGCCGGGATTGATTCTCCCAAGGTATATCACTGCGGAGACGTGATGTACGATAACAGCCTGCACTTCTCGTCGGTATCCCTCGAGAAAACAAGCATCCTACAGGATTTGGGTATTGAGTCGAATGGATTTATCCTAATGACCGTTCACCGGCCTTCGAATACAGACCATCCCGATCACCTGGCTGGAATATTTCTCTCAGCGATCGAAATGGCCGAACAATTCAACCTTGATGCCGTTGTACCCCTGCATCCACGAACGAGAAACAGAATTGCAGATCTTCCGGACGATGTGCAACATAAAATCAACGAATCGAGCAGACTCAGGATCATAGAACCCGTTGGTTACCTGGATGTAATTGCCCTTGAGAAATCTGCACGAATTGTCATGACTGACAGCGGCGGACTTCAGAAAGAAGCCTACTTTTTCAAGAAGCCTTGTGTGATCTTACGCGAACAAACAGAATGGGTAGAACTGGTCGAAAACGGAAACGCAATTTTAACGGGGCCAACCCCCAATCGGATAAAAGACGCGTTCGTTACCCTGATGGAAAGAAATGACTACACCTATCCTGAATATTACGGAGATGGCAAAGCGGCTGAATTCATTTGTCAAAAAATACTCGAAGATCTGTAGACCATGGTTCTGATCTACGCTGACCATATCAACCACAAGATCAGATACGCATTCGACTTTATTTTCAATGCTCGTGGGGTTGTGCATGAGCTGACCTGTGACCTGAACGCATTTCAATCGTTTGACGGCACAAAACTATCTTATTCCACAGAAGGCGACATTCAACCCGCTGGATTCATATCAACGGCAGGAGTGACAGACTTTGTTGTGGAACGATCAAGATGGAAACAACACGATTGTCTTTCGTTTGATGGTGTTACAGATCCTGTAGCGTCCGTATTTTACATCTTGACCCGCTACGAGGAGTACAATTCCAAAGCACGAGACAAGTATGGAAGGTTTCCATTTCAATCCAGTGTTTTAGGGACGGATTGGATTGAGAAAGCCGTATGTGATCGATGGTCTGTGGCTATTCTACTGGAATTGGCCCTTGATGTTCCAAACGCGGAAAAAACAACGATCACCCCCACATTTGACATTGACAACGCATTTGCCTACCGGTTGAAATCCGGAGTGCGCGCATCCTTGTCGAAGACCAAAGATTGGCTTGGGGCCAACAGATTCCGTATAAAGGAACGAAGAGCAGTGAAAGCAGGAGGGAAAGATCCATACGACACGTATGATCGAATCCGGGAGATTCAGGATGAATTTCCATCAACACGCATGTTTTGGTTGATTGGCAAATGGTCGAAGAAAGATCGCAACATCGGTGTAGGTCATCCGGAACATCAGGCCCTCATACAAAGAATGGATCACAACCAAATCGTTGGATTGCATCCGAGTTTCGCATCATTGGGAAAAAGTTCGATCATTCGATCAGAAAAGAAAAGCCTGGAGGAAATTCTTGCACGTTCGATAGAACATTCACGTCAGCACTTTTTGCGATTTCGTCTTCCTGAAACCTTTCGTCAGTTGCATGCTATGGGGTTTAAAAATGAATATTCTATGGGGTTTGCAGAGCACGTAGGTTTCCGCTGTGGAACCGCTCGTTCGATTCCATGGTACGATCTCGAAAAAGATGAAGCAACGGATTTCATGATTCATCCGTTTATATATATGGACGGAACACTTCGCGAATACATGAGGCTATCCATCAAAGAAAGCAAATCCACGATCGAACGACTGTTTCAAGAAGTACAACAATACGGTGGTGATTTTCGCTTTATATGGCACAACGAAACCATTGGCAATTACGGTCTTTGGAAGGGGTGGCAAGACGTGTTGAACCATACACTAACTTTGGGAAATGCGAACAAATAGTGTCATTGCAGGTGGGATGTTCCTCTTTTTTGGGATTGCCTTTGGAGCCTTTGGAGCTCACGCCTTGAAAGAATCATTGACAGCGGAGCAACTGGTTTCTTTTGAAACGGGGGTCAGGTATATGATTTATCATGGTTTGGGGCTGTTGGCGCTGGGACTCGCTGCGGATAAATTCACCTTCGATCTGAAGATCGTCTCCGGAATGTTGATGTGGGGTACCCTTTTATTCTCTGGTTCCATTTTTCTATTAACAACAAAGCACTTGTTTGGCGGAGCGTTCATTGCCAGCAAATACATTGGACCCATCACGCCAATTGGCGGTGTATTGCTTCTTTCGGGCTGGTTGGGGTTTCTCATTGCGATCATCAACGTAAAAAATAAGTCGCGGGTTGATGAGTAAACTGACGGTTACCTTCCTGGGCACGGGAACCTCGCAAGGTGTCCCCGTAATCGCCTGCGGTTGTGCGACCTGCACATCCAAGGACACAAAAGACAATCGCTTACGCTCGTCTGTGATGCTCTCGTTTAAGGAAAAGAACTACGTTATCGATAGCGGACCGGATTTTCGTCAGCAAATGCTCGCGAACAACGTGAAGTCTCTGGAAGCACTGATCTTCACACATGCGCACAAGGATCACATGGCAGGAATGGACGACGTTCGAGCGTTTAATTTCAAGCAGAAACGCGACATGCCGGTCTATTGCGATACGATTGTAGAACAAGCATTGCGTAGAGAATTTTATTATGTTTTTCAGAAAAATTCGTACCCGGGAATTCCCCGAGTCCTGATTTGCAATTTTGACAAGAACCCATTTCAAGCCGGAGACCTCACGTTTGTTCCTATCGAAGTAGTGCACTATAAATTGCCCGTAAAGGCGTTCCGGATAGGAGATTTCACCTACATCACAGATGCAAAAACCATCTCTGATCAGGAAATCGGGAAAATCATGGGAACCAAAATTCTTGTGGTAAATGCGCTGAAAAGGGAAGAGCACCCTTCTCATTTTAACCTTGAAGAGGCGCTGGCGTTCATCGAGCGAGTTCAGCCTGAAAAAGCATATCTCACCCATATTTCGCACTTGTTTGGCAGGCATGCGGAGATTTCAAAAGAGCTTCCCGGGAATGTAGCAATTGCTTACGATAAATTGAAGTTGGAAATCGATTACAACGGTTGATACATCCGTAGATTATTCTAATTTTGCGCCATAAATCACAAAACATGGCAAACGATTTACTGAAAGGCAAAAAAGGAATTATTTTCGGCGCGTTAAACGAGCAGTCCATCGCATGGAAAGTGGCGGAAAAAGCGCACGAACAAGGGGCGACTTTCGTCTTGACAAATGCACCGATTGCCATGCGTATGGGTGAGATCAATAATCTGGCTGAGAAGACAGGGAGCAAAGTAATCCCTGCGGATGCAACGAGCATGGAGGATTTGGAAAACCTCGTAACTCAGGCGATGGAAGAATTGGGAGGAAAAATTGATTTCGTTCTTCACTCCATCGGAATGTCGGTGAATGTCCGTAAAGGCAAGCACTACACGGAAGAGAACTACGATTGGACAATGAAAGGATTCGACGTCTCCGCGCTGTCGTTTCACAAAGTATTGCAAACGTGTAAAAAACAGGATGCCATCAACGATTGGGGCTCCGTCCTTGCATTGAGTTACATCGCAGCGCAACGCGTATTCCCGGATTACAACGACATGGCAGACAACAAGTCGTACCTGGAATCAATTGCCCGCAGTTTTGGGTATCACTACGGAGTGGCGAAAAAGGTTCGTGTGAACACCATTTCTCAGTCACCAACGACGACAACAGCCGGAAGCGGGGTGAAGGGATTCAACGAATTCATCAACTACTCGGAAAAAATGTCTCCACTCGGTAATGCAGATGCTGAAGCATGTGCGGATTATTGCGTAATGATGTTCTCGGATCTCACGCGTTATGTAACGATGCAAAACCTGTATCACGATGGAGGCTTCTCGAATACGGGAGTCACCCAGGAAGTGATCGAAAAATTCAGCGAAAACGAACATAACTAACCCATTCAGGCCCTGATTCCTGATAGCCATCGGGATGGTCAGTGCGCTGATTGTGAAATAATTTGAGGATTTGTTTCGTTAGTACATTGATCAACCAATCAATAGGAAAATGAAACGAATCATGCTAACGTTGGCCTGCCTGCAAGCCATTGTCTCGTGGTCTCAGTCGCTGAACATGAAAGGAACAGAATCCGGGATTTTTTCACTCGGGACCAGAACTACATTCAGTGCATTTAACGGTCATGATGGAGAAAGACCCGGTTTTGGATGGGGAGGGCAATTCCGAGTTCAATTTGCCGATCGCATCAACTCCGATTGGTTTTTCGATTACAT
>JAURNA010000323.1 GCA_030830385.1 Crocinitomicaceae bacterium
AAAGTGATCGACGAATACTTTTTGGCATGGGAAGGCGGAGAGCACTATGAAGAAAACTGGGGGACCGGAGGATTCAACACCGGAAATCGCGTTGTATTTGTGAAAAAGCCCGGAGAGGTACAATCTGTTATCCGCGTTTCGTTCCCATTAAATATCAAGCCGTCTGACGACGACTACCTCAAGGTGCGATTGCTCAATAGTATTTTGGGAGGATCAAACTTCGGATCGCGCCTGACGCAAAACCTTCGTGAAGACAAGGCATTCACATATGGTTGCTATTCTTCTGTTCGCATCACCGAAAACGGAAGTTGGTTCAGCACAAACGGAAATTTCAGAAATGAAGTGACCGATAGTGCCATTACAGAAATCCTTTACGAAATAAAGCGCATCACGAATGAATACGTGACCGATGAAGAGCTGGTACTGAGCAAATCGTCCATGGCAGGAGACTTCTCCAGATCACTGGAACGCCCATTTACAGTTGCACGCTTTGCTCTGAACGTAATCCGCAACGAGTTGGCCGAAGATTACTACCAGACATACCTCCAGCGTCTCGATGGCATTACAAAGGATGACATTCTCGAAATCGCACAGAAATACCTGCGTCCCAACAAATGCAACATCGTCGTTGTCGGAAATGAAGAGGTTATTGATCGAATTATGGTCTTCGATTCCGATGGTGAACTGGAAAAACTCGATGCTTTTGGACAGCCGATTGTGGAGATGCAACCTTCCGATCTTACCGCGGATGAAATCCTGAACAATTACATCACTGCCGTTACGGGAATGACTCCCGGAAAAACACTTGATAAAATGCTGAACAAGGTTGAATCGATGACGACCGTAACCAGAATGTCCATGGGAATGGTGTCCATGGAGATGACACGGATTTGGGCACGGCCGAACATCCGTTGCCAAAAGTCTGAATTCGATGGAAATCTGATGAACAAATCCTACATGGACGATAATACAGGCTCTACCTTTACGACGTTAACCGGGGCGATTGAAATGGACGCGGTGGAAGTTGAAGCAGGTAAAAAAATGCGTGGCATGCTCCCGGAAGGCAATTACAACTCTTCCGGAATGATCTACGAAGTGCTCGGAATCGAGCGAAAAGAAGGTACGGATTGCTACGTAATCAAATCAAGTGATGGCCATAGCGAGATGTATGAGTATTACGACAAATCGACATTCTTAAAAATTGCTCAGTTGAACATCGAGTCTACCGATGACGGCACACAGGATTATTATACGACCATGTCTGATTATGTCGGGTATGAAATCAAAAATGCCAAGGACAAAATCATCGCCGTGGTAAAATTTCCGAATGCCGTTACGTTGAGTACAGGACAGGCTCACTTCACGGGAGAAGTTGTGTCCAGAACTTTCAATGACGATATCGATTTCGAGTCATACAAGAAATAATAAATATCTGTGGAATCCAGCCGTTATTCGCTGTAAAAACGTGAATAAACGACTTTTTTTTCAGCGTTTCCCGGAAATTTTTCGTATATTAAAGACATGCGTGCATTACTCCTCTTACTCACTGTGTCCGCATATGCTACTGCGTTTGGACAGGTCGAAATGGTGTCGTTGTATTTCAATGACAGTGGAATGGAATTGACCGGACATTCCCAGCAACAATTGCACAACATCGTTTGCGTCAGCGAATCTCAGTATTTACAGGTGATTGAGGTCAATTCATTTCATCCTGCTGGTGTGCCCCACTCCGAAAAGCAAGCCAGTCAGGTTATCGAAAAATTGAGTTCGTCTTCAGCTGAAGCAACCATAAACGGTTATGGTTCACAGCGAATTCCCGTCAACTTCCAGCCTATCAACTGGACACGCGTAGACGTTTATTATTCCCTGAAGGGCCCCAGGCCTGTCGAAAATCCGGTCATCGAAGAGGTCGTCGAAGTAACTCTGGAACCGGAACCGGTGATGGAAAACGTTCGTACAATCGAACCCAAACCCAAACAAATTGCGCGCGATTCCCAATACGGCATTCGCCTCAATATTCAATTCAAAGAAGGAACCAGCAAAATGATCAAATCTTCGGAACCTGCACTTCAGGTGCTTTGCGATACGCTCAACAACAGTCCGGATTTGAATGTTCACATTCGGGGTCACGTATGCTGCGGTCACAACCAGCGCATCAGTCGAAATCGCGCCAGGGCAGTGTACAAATCCCTGAAAAAGAGCGGCATTTGCCCCACACGACTGACCTTCGCAGGATACAGCAACCGAATACCCCTGATTACTCCGGAAAAAACGCATCACGACCGTGAGAAAAACCGTCGCGTCGACATTATCTTCGAATGATTAGTTTTGTAGCATGCAGCGCCGGCGAATGCTATTCTTCTTTTCCATTTTCATGAACTTTTCTGTCTTTGCCCTGAAAGATACGACCTATGTGCACGATTTCGTGTTGCTCTACGAAGGCGCGAATGTTCATTTCGATCTGCACTATCAATATCGCCTGGAAGCATTCATTGAATTTTTGAAAAAAAATGAACACGTAAACGCTCATGTAAGGGGGCATGTATGCTGCGGTCCCGGTAAAAGGCTATCCCGAAGAAGGGCGCGCAAAATGTACAAATTCATCCTTGCCCATGGAATAGCGAAGGAGCGCCTTTCCTATCGTGGATACAGCAACAACGCACCGGCCGTATCTCCGGAAAAAGAAGACGAAGACGAGGCCCGAAATCGCCGCGTTGATTTTGAGTTGACAGAACGCCTGTAGGCGTGTAGCAAATCAGACAAATCGCTATTTTTACGTTTAAACAATGATGCATGGCCCAGATTCAAACTTCCAACTTTGACTTCCTCAAAAAACTCGAAGCAAACAATGACCGGGATTGGTTCGGCGACAACAAATCCTGGTATCAGGCTGAACATGAAAATGCCATCGAATTCGCGGATGAAGTCCTTCGTCTTCTGAATTCACACGATAAAATCGAAACACCGTCGGGAAAGAAAAGTTTGTTTCGTATTTATCGGGATGTTCGGTTTTCAAAGGACAAATCTCCGTATAAAATTCATTGGAGCGGAGGTTTTCATCGTGCGGGCAAGCTCCGGCGGGGAGGCTATTATTTTCACCTACAGCCCGGAGGCAACTCTTTTATCGGGGGAGGATTCTGGGCACCGAACAAGGAAGACCTTCAGCGAATTCGGGAGGCCATCGCTGCTGATCCAGATGAAATGCGCGATTTGATCACAGCTCCTGATTTTATCAAAACCTTCGGAGAATTGGAGGGAGAGAAACTGAAAACCGCCCCGAAAGGATTTTCGAAAGATCATCCGGCGCTTGATTTGCTCCGTTACAAGCAATTCATCATGGGAACGAATTTTAGCGATAAAGAAGTCCTTGCTCCGGATTTTGCAAAAAAAGCCGATGCGACCTTCAGGGCGATGCGACCATTTTTCGACTATATGAGCGACGTGCTCACGACAGATGCCAACGGTGCGCCCCTCTTTTAGCAGGAGAAGCCATTGCTGCTAATCTGGCTCATCGTTGGATGAGAAAGAGAATACGATGGAAACCATTCTTCATTCCTTGCATCCCGGATTTCCTCTTTTCCAGTACTCAATGCACTCGCGATCGAGGAGGTCACCATTTCAATTCCGCTATATGCCGCATGCGAGGAACCCCTGTTATTCCGGTTGTCTGCCGTTTCTTCGACAAATGATGCGCGAAATACGTTTGGAGAAAGCCGAACAAAATCCTTTCTTTGTTCTAACAGGATTTTAATTAATCACGCACAGACATTGTTTGTAGGTATCTTAGGGAAGTTTAGATCGCAGAGTGAAGAAGACCATCTATGGAATCTTCATTCGGCTCTTAACACTCACGTGAACCTCGGCTACACGCTATTACTATGAATGAGAGTTCGGAAATCAGTATCATATTTATGCTTGTAATAGTAAGTATACTGGTACTTGCCGTACTCATCGCAGTGCTTATAATCGTGTACCAGCGCCGCATGTATACCAGGAAGCAAGAAATCAGCGAACGGGAACTAGCCAGTCAAAAACAACTAACGGATGCGTTGATACTTGACCGCGAAAAAGAACAGAAGCGCATCGCCCAGGAATTACATGACGGAATCGGGTCTGCGCTCACTGCATTAAAAATGGCCACACTACGGATGAAGATCCAAAAGAAAGACAAAAACTGGATCGACGAAACCGTTCGTATGATCAGCTCGGATGTGCGCAAAATCTCGAATGAACTCATGCCTTCCATTCTGGAAAACATGGGACTTCGTAATACACTTGAAACCTTAATTAAAAGGCTCAACCCATCTTCTGAAATTCAATTCTCCTTCGGCGGTAACCTACCTGAGCATACGACATTTGGAGAAGAACGCGAACTTGCCCTCTATCGCATTGTGCAAGAATTGCTCAATAACATCATAAAATATGCCGAAGCAACTACCGTATCCGTCAATTGCAAACTCACTGACCGTTTATTTCAGATTCAAATTGAAGATAATGGACGCGGATTTGTACCTTCGTCAAAAGAATTTGACAAACCGGGGTCACTCGGCTTGAAGAATATTAAGAGTCGTATTCAACAGATAAACGGAAGAATAGAATACCAACCGCGAAAACACAAAGGAACACTAGTAACTATTGAAATAAGACTCCATGAGAAAGATTAAAGTAGCCATTGCAGAAGATCAGGAAATTTTCCGATCGGGATTGGGATATTTACTCAGCAGCTTCCAAGGCGTCGACGTAGTTATCAGGGCGGAGAATGGAAAGACCCTGTGCGATCATCCCGATATAGAAGAAATTCAAATTGCCGTTTTGGATTACAAGATGCCAATTATGGGAGGAATCGAAACCAGCAACGCCCTGCGTGAACGATATCCCGACCTAAAGATCATTATCCTTTCTATGTTCGACGATGAAAATTTCGTAGAGCAGGCCATTGAAAACGGTGCCAATGCCTACCTGTCGAAAGATGACGATCTGGAAGAACTCGAAATGGCGTTCCAGGCTGTTCTGGACAATGAATATTATTTCAACGATCGCATCAGTAAGCTGTTCATAAAGTCAATGATGGGGAAAGGCAAAATTTCGCCAACTTTTGTATCGAACAGCTTGAGCTTCACGCAAACCGAAATCGCCATTCTCGACCTCATGTCGAAAGAATATACTACTCAGGAAATTGCGGACGAGTTGTACAGAAGCACACGGACAATTGACAAGCATCGGAGTGAGATGATGAAAAAGACGGGAACAAAGAATTCCATTGGTCTGATTATGTACGGGATAAAGAAAGGATTGATTAAGCCCTAACGTCATGAATCATTCAACCCATCGTAAAAAATAAGCCCGGAGCAGATACTATCCTCTCCGGGCTTGCTACTACTAGAAACGATTCGCCCATTTAAGGGGGAATCAACGAAAACTTAATTTCTTCCTATGAAGAAAACTAAGACTCTCCAACAAAAATAAAGGTAAGGTTCTGATACAGCCTGTGCAATACGGAAAATACGAGTTATAGCTACGGAGTATTGCATTTTTTTCGGTGTTCCGTAGGCCGTACTTTGCGATTATCACTTCGGAATCCCGAACTATTTTTTATCAAAAAACACCTGCTAATGGAAATGCTTCTCCAAGGTGATATCTCTCTTTACATCAAGAGAATAGCAGCTGAGCAGCCAATCTTCGGATCGTTTTTCCTTTTGTCGTGTATCCATCGTTCCGAAACGCAACCGTTCTTCATTACCGTGAATTGATCCGAGTTGAGTTCAGATCCGAATGGATTCATTTCTACCGATCCAATGCTGTGTATGAATCATTTCGCCCATGTGGAGACGTAAAGTGGAATCGATCATCCAACTTTTCCAATCGCAGGAATCACAAAAAATAAGATGCCCCTCCTCACCAACATGCTTACAATCTGTGACACAACGTTTGTGAAACGTGCGTCATTCCGGCAGCCCTTGCAATGCGTGTGCATAAACGCCCTAAGAGATTGTGTTCGAACAGGAAATCCCGGTGATGGTTTCAGGCGCCTGTTCAGCAGAGCTACTGAACATTCACAAATCCAGTTTAAACTGCGCAACGAGAGGAACAGTCCAAATCATCACTCAGCACTTTGCCCCGGTGGTTATCTTTCTCCCCCATCAGGAGTTGTCTCGGCTGGATTTTCTGTCAATCGTTTTCTTTCCCTAACGGCTGCATCCAGCGCATAACTCAGGAAAATGGATAGAATTACATATCCTGCGAAGTAGTACAAGCCGAATAGAACCCCTGATTCCATGTCTACGCCGGTGCTCATATTGGCAAAACTGAGATAAGCAAGGAACAATCCGATCACGAATACATCGGCCATACTCCATTTCGCAAGGTAGGTGAGAATCTTTCTCAGGCGTTTTGCGCCTGTTACGGGAGCCACAAGAATAAGAAGAGAGAGCAATAATTTCAATATGGGCACAACGATACTAAAGACTCCAATCGCGGCAGCAACCGGCTTATTACCATGCTCCCACAATAATTTGATCACGTCCATGATCCCCTTGTTCTGGTAATAGAAATACGTTTTACCGGGGAATACCTTATCAAAACCGATCTTCATATCCGGATTTATATCAATGTAATCTTTTCCCCTATCAATGTATTGCTGAATTCCGTCCGCGGCATCGTCTCCTACAAACGGAACCACGCGCACATAATCCACGTATCCCGACAATCCTTCTACCGTCTTTTCGATGTAGTTCTTCATATTCCGGAAATACTCAAAATCATCCGGATTCACATGTACCTGTATTGTCAGTTCTTCCTTGAATGCCGAAATTTCGAGCGCCGGATTCATTACCCCTTCTCCCAACATGGCAAAGCCTGAAAAGACAAGGGCCAGGGTAATTCCCCAATACACCCGCTTGCACCAGGCATAATACCCGATGATCCATACCATGAACACCAGCACGGCAATCAGGAGGTATGTTCCGAACCTCACAGACTTCTTGTATTTTTCATCTGCTGTTTGAATCACTGTATCCATTTCGGCTTTCTTCTCTTCCCACGCAGCTTGTGTGAAGACCCAATCCCGAAAGGAGAGCAGGCGGTCGTTAAAATTCAGAATATCAGCAATTTTCGCTTTCTCTTCTTTATATTCTGCAGATGCTTCCCGACTTTTGGTAATGAAGATGAAACTGACGATTAACAATACGACTCCCAGAGCAAATCCGGGAAGGCTGTGAAATTTTCTCATATGAGCGGCTTGTCTTCTACTAAAATACAGTTTCAAAAGAATTTAGCCACGCCAACTGCGTTGATACGGCCATTTTGACGTATCGGGATCATGTGCTTCCACGCTATCAGGCTTGAGAAACCACCTACAGCTTTTGCATCGCGTGAGAGGAAGTGTGCCAAATGTTATCTGAAAAAGAACGAATGGCAATTTGCACGGGTTTACCCCGACAACACTTATCGACAGGCGACCGAACTGCAATTCACTGCCGCTGCTTAATCAGTTTTTGTCCCAGTTGATCAAAGTCAATCCCATCAAAATTACCGGAAGACATCATAAGCAACACGCTGTTTTTCAAATCAAACGAATCAATAAACGCAAACACAAAATCAGTAGTGGTAACAACATCCACACCTCCACCGAATCCGTTCTTCACATCACGAGCAGTAATGGGTTCGAGATTTTTGTGTGCCACCACGTCCGGACTGAAATACACAAGCGCGTGATCGGCTGCGTTCATCGCCCCGTTATATTGTGGAAGAAACTCTTTTTTAAGGGATGAAAACGTATGGATTTCCATACAGGCCACTACTTTTCGGCCGGGATACTGTTCCTTCACGGCCTGCGTGGTTGCTTTTAACTTAGAGGGGGAATGCGCAAAGTCCTTGTACATCACAAAATCTCTCGTCTCAACCACTTTTTGCAAACGCTTTCCGGCCCCGGTAAACGAGTGCATCGCCTTCAGAAAACGATCGTTCTCAATTCCGATACAAGCTGCCAGTTCCATGGCTCCCACGAGGTTTTGAAGGTTGTGACGCCCGAATATGTGAAGTGGGTATTCTTCCCCATTACGAACGATCGTGGTACCATCTTCGGTCGAATAATACTCAGGGGTTTGATATGCCACCGTTCGCATGCGAGAAGCGCGTTGTTTTCCGAGAGAATTTACTTCATCATCCTCCCTATTGTACACAAACGTCTCTTCGATCATATCTGCGAAAATGGAAAACTGTTCAACGTAATTGGTGTAGGTAGGAAACACGTTAATGTGATCCCAGGCAATTCCACTGATGATCGCATGCGTGGGTTTGTACAAATGAAATTTCGGTCTTCGATCAATGGGTGAACTCAGGTATTCGTCTCCTTCGAGAATCATGATTGGGGCATCGGAGAGCCTGACCATACAATCGTACCCTTCCAATTGAGCTCCTACCATGTAGTCAACATCCAGTCCAATTTCCTGA
>JAURNA010000324.1 GCA_030830385.1 Crocinitomicaceae bacterium
GATGATGTCGGATCAAATGAACCATCATGCTGATATGGTAATCAGCTACAATCGACTGTTCCTGTCGTTGTGTACCCATGACGAAAACGCGATCACTACAAAAGACCACGAATGGGTCCAGCGAGCGGCGGGTTGCTGGGAAGCGATCAGTGAAAAAGAGGGTTGAACAGCGCAGAGTGCTAACGTTTTCGAAGCACGCTCATTTATGAAATATCGCAAGATTCAATTGAATCTTGCGAAAATAAAAGGGTTCTATCGTCAACTCGAAACCCGGGTCGTCCAGTTTTCGGGTAAAAACGAGCAGTGCTTCCTGAAAAATATCTTCGGCTTCACGCCCGGGGCAGCCAAACGAGCGAAGAAAACGCTTGATGTCGGGCCAACGCTTGCAGAGAGCCTTAAGTGTGGCATCAAGACCTCCCATACTGTGTACTTGGTTCATGGTGCTGTAGAGAACGTAACTTGCTCTTTATCAAGCGTAAAATTTCGTATTTTTGTTATTGAACAAACTTAAGTCTTATGATAAAGAGGTTTGTGCTGATATTAATCAACCTTGCGAGTTTCACGGTCCATTGCCAAACGTATGTATTTGCCGAATTAAGCGGTTCACCAAATATAAATACCAATGGATGGAACTTGACGGGCAATGCATACGTCGGAGATACTCCTGGTGATGGCGATGCAAACCCGGACGAATTAATCCTGAACAACCCACTCAATTTTCAAAGTGGAGGTGTATTTTGGAATGAACTAATTGACCCAAATATCTGCACGAAATGGACCGTTGAATTCGATTACCGAATATGGGGAGGCGATGCGGCTGATGGCATTGCTTTTTGTTTTCTGGATGTTCCTCCAATTGGATTCGTTTCAGGAGGTGGGGTGGGGATTCCGAATTTAGCAAATGGTTTGAAGGTAATTCTTGATACGTGGAACAATTGTGGTGCTCCCAACCCAGAACTTCAAATTTATAATGGTTTAGGATATAATGAGTGTGCTGCCGGCATATTCAAAGTTGATAACTTAACCGGAATACTGGACTTTGTCAGAGATAATGCGTACCAGCCCGCTAAGATTACGTATGATAACGGAATTATCGAGTTTTACATTAATAATATCCTGTATTTATCGGTTTTTAGCCCAGTTACGTTTCCCGGCTATATGGGATTTACAGCCAGTACCGGTGGAGCAACCGATCAACATTCGATAAAAAACGTCATCATTCACACAGAGCAAGCCGAATCCGATGCAGGCCCGGCAGCCATTTCCACGTGCAGCCATGTTCCGGTGCAAATTGGTGTTGCAAATAACCCGCTTTATGAATACAGCTGGTCGCCTACAACAGGATTAAACAATCCAAATATTTCCGACCCGGTCTTAACTCTTTCAAATTCCACAGGAGCGCCAATTGTTCAAACTTATACAGTAACGACAACGTTAGCCTCAAGTCCCGGAGTGTGTCCAAATAGCGATTCCATTGATGTGACCATCCACTCAACTTCTGATAATACTTTGGTTGTTGAACAATGCGGCGGAGATTATTTTTTTAACGGTACGACCTACGATCAAAGCGGTATTTATTCAGCGAATTATCTGAGCATGTATGATTGTGATTCCTCCGTAACATTGGATTTAACCATTTGGAATGACCCTGTCATTTCTGTAGATGATGAAACAATTTGCCTGAACGATGAAGTTGTCCTGCAAGCGACAGGAGCATTAACATATTCATGGACACCAGCCTTACCCGGTGCCGGAACGGATGGGAATTTGACAGTTTCACCAGCATCGACCACTGTTTATTCCGTGACGGGAACTGATGCAAACGGATGTCAGGAATCTGCAAGTGCCACAGTAACAGTTAATTCATTGCCAATGGTTATTGCAGACGCTTCTCCCGCGTCTGTCTGTTTCGGAGATGCTGTGGCATTAAGTGCTAGTGGCGGTGTTACATATTCGTGGACCGGCAGTAGTTTATCGGACCCTACAGCCCAGAATCAAACAATACAACCCTTAAACTCGGGTTCGTATGAAGTAACAGGCACCGGTGGTAACGGATGTGAAAACTCGGACATTGTTAATGTAACGGTGAACCCACTTCCAATTGTACAGATCAATGCCAGCCCGGTTGAATTGTGTGCCGGAGATTCTGCCACACTAGCGGCTACCGGTGCAAACAGTTACGTATGGAGTGGAAATGGAATCAATAATCCAAATAACAGTATTCAAACAGTATTCCCCAACACTACACAAAATTATTTGGTTACCGGTACGAGTCTTTTGGGTTGTATTGACACAGCAATTGTAAGTATTACAACAAACCCTTTACCCGTGCTTTCAATAACACCAAATCAGGATATTTGCAGTGGTGATTCAGCGTACATATTTGTTCAAGGAGCAGCAGCATATGAATGGAGTCCATTTGTTCCGGATCAAGACAATATGCAACAAGCAATCGTTCAACCTGCCAGCACAACAACATACACTGTGACAGGAACGGACTTGAATGGTTGTATTTCTTCAATCAATACAACCGTAAATGTCCTCTCGCCCCCTAATGTAGATTTTTTTATGAGCCCGTATGAATTGGATGTTTTTCAGAACACGACTACTCAGTTCATTAATAGTTCCTGGAACGCAGTGAGTTACTTCTGGGATTTTGGTGATGGAGAGACGAGCACCGAAGAGTCTCCCTCACATTCATATGAAGTTGAAAGTGCAGGGAGCTTCAGCATTACTCTATTTGCCTATAACGACCTCGGTTGCGTTGATTCCATAAACCACACCATCAATGTTACGAATGGCTTGGTATATTACATTCCAAACACCTTTACACCGGATGGTGATATGTTCAACCAATCCTTCAAACCGGTATTTTCAAATGGATTTGACCCCTACAATTTTAATATGCAGATCTACGATCGCTGGGGTGAACTGATTTACGAAACAAAAGACCCAGATTATGGATGGGATGGAACTTACGCCAATAATCGCCTCGTTCCTGACGGAACATATAATTATGTGATCAACTATAAAATTCCAAATAACGATTACCGCGGATACATTTATGGCCACATCAATGTCATCAGATAAGATCTTTAAATAGTTCACAAGGACGCGCAACAACTCCCATTTTGCCTTTCATAACGATCGGCCCTCGAATCACCTTTGGAAATACCCTTGTGTAGATCGTTAATCATTTCGAGTGATTTGCTGCCCGACAGAAACCAAATGGATAACTCGGACCGCGCTCAATGCGCTGACGCAACATGAATCATACATTCCAAATTACGAATTACGAATTACGAATTACACATTACGAATTACACATTAACAACTCCCCAACCTTATCTTTACACCATGAAACAATTCATACTCTTGGTTTTACTCGCGTTTCCAGCGGGAATCTTCGGTCAAATCCACCGCGATTCAATTGCGAACCGTTTGGTGACCATCGCCGAAGCCCAACTGGGCACACCCTACAAATGGGCAACATCCAATCCAGGTGTGAGTTTTGATTGTTCAGGCTTTACATCGTATGTCTACGGCTCATTCGACATCACCGATTGTCATAGCTCGAAAGGATACGGAAATCTTGGCACGAAAATTTCCTTGAGTCAGGCACAACCCGGCGACTGTATGATTTTCTCAGGCACAGCTCCCGGAAGCACAACCATTGGACATGTGGGAATTGTAGTCGAAAACAACGAAGATGGCTTGAAATTCATCCATTGTTCAAGTTCTTCAAAACACTACGGGGTTGTGATTACCGATTATTACAACTCGGGTTACCCAAAACGATTCATGCAGGTGAGAAGGTTGTTTTAAAGATCAGGATTCGCCCGAGAAAATGGACAACGCTTGCCTTCTTCCGCACTCAGTTGACATATTTCCTGCAGTAAAACCGTTTTGTAATCGTTGCGGTCATGTCAACTTCGCACAATCCCGGAGCACCCAAAAAACGATCTGAACTACATTTATTTCACAGAAAATACCACAACGACATCAAAGTTAAAAAACGTTAACCCGTACGCAGTAAGGCCAGCATTGACTTACATTCGTTTGAACTCATGAAACGAATCCGAGTCAATTTAGTCATTGTACTGGCCGTTATTGCCATGCTAGCCTTACTCCTCATTCAGGGGGTTCAGACCTCACAACTATACGGTAGAAAGTCTGAAGCATTTACCAAGCGTTTTCATGCGACAATGGAAACAATTGCGCTCAAGCATGAAAAAATGGAAGAGCTACGCAAGTACGCGCCGGTTATAGATCGCGATTTCAGTGGTCGGTACCGCGATATTCTCAAACAAGAATTTCAGAACATCCTATCCTCACAAGAAGAGATCGTGATTCGCGACACGTCTATTTTCCGCGATGGAGCAATGCAGGATTACCTGATTATTCAGGGGCGGGCATACGATTCGATTTCCGGATTAAGCGCCAAACAAGACGTACTTGTGCGGGACATTCGTCAGCTGCGCGAACTGATAAAAAATGTTCAGCCGACCGTTAGCCCGGATTCCAACAACATTGCATTTCAACTCGATCAACGTGTTCTTCAGCAGATTTTTAAGAAGGCGAAATTCATGAATGAAATGATGCTCGAAGTCTTCCGAAACAACGTGTACGAAGGCCCGACAGATCGAATCGACATCCGCTTTATGGACTCCATACTGCGCACAGAACTGAAAGGGGAAGAATTTCCGGAAGGATTCGAGTTTGTGATATCAGACGTATTTGATCAGCCGGTTGAGTTTGAAGATGCACCCGATTCTTATGTGAAGGAAATGGACACGTCAAAGAGCCACAAAACACTCCTGTTTCCGAACAATTCTCTCGACGAGGACCTGTTTTTACACGTGTCTTTCCCCAAGCAAAAATCCTTCCTTTTTATGGAATTGTGGGCACCACTGAGTGTTAACCTGACATTGGTGGGTCTCATTATCGTAGCATTGGTATTTATGTCCCGTACCATCCTTTCGCAGAAAAAACTATCGGAGTTAAAAAATGACTTTATCTCCAACATGACACACGAATTCAAAACGCCCATTTCCACGATATCATTGGCTTGTCAGGCGATGAACGACTCCGATATGAAGCAAAACCTGGCGGGTACAGACAATCCGTACATCAAAATGATCCAGGACGAAAACGAGCGCCTGAGTCTTTTGGTAGAGCGCATTCTGCAGAGCGCAACGCTGGAACGAGGAGAGCTTCGACTGCGGAAAGAGCGTGTTCTGCTGAATGAAATGTTGGAAGATTTGGTACATCGTGCCAAATTCAGAGTGGAGGAAACCGGAGGCTTTGTGGAGTTAAGCATGCCATCCGAACTATTGGAGATAAACGCTGACCGCATGCACCTGGGCAACATCGTGTCGAACCTCATCGATAACGCCATTAAGTACAGTAAA
>JAURNA010000002.1 GCA_030830385.1 Crocinitomicaceae bacterium
ATACGGATGGTGACAACATTCCGGACAAGGATGACGATTGTCCGGAAGAGGCTGGAGACCTTACATTCAATGGATGTCCGGACCGTGACAACGACAGCATTATCGACAAAAACGACGATTGTCCGGATACTCCGGGTCTGCCAGCATTCAGAGGCTGTCCTGACACCGACGGTGACGGAATCAAAGACGAAGACGATGCTTGTCCGGATGTGCCGGGTCCTCTCGTCAACAACGGATGCCCGGATACGGATGGCGACGGATTGTTCGACTTCATCGATGATTGTCCAACAATTTTCGGACCAAAAGAAAACAACGGTTGTCCCTGGCCGGATACAGATGAGGATGGATTACTCGATAAAGACGATAAGTGTCCTTACATCGCCGGACCGCGTGAAAACGACGGATGTCCATACGAAGATACGGACGACGATGGTGTGCTCGACAAGGACGATGACTGTCCGAATACTCCGGGACCGGTTTCCAACAACGGATGCCCTGAGATTGAAGACACGATTATAGAAATCCTTCAAACTGCATTCGAGGACCTTGAGTTCGAAACAGGTAAAGACATCATCAAAGATGAATCGAAACCATCGTTGAACGAACTTGCAGAAGTCCTTCTAAAGAAACCAGAATGGAAACTTCAGATTTCGGGCCACACGGATAACGTAGGTAACGATCAGGCGAATCTCGTTCTTTCGAAAAAACGAGCGGAAGCTGTGAAGCGATTCATGGTGGAAAAAGGTGTTGAAAACAGCAGATTGTTTGTCCTCTATTTCGGAGAAACGCAGCCAATAGCCGACAACAACACGCCGGAAGGTCGACAGAAAAACCGACGTGTAGAGATGACAATTGTCTTTGAATAATCAATGTAAACAAGGGCTGGATAATTTACAGCCCTTGTTTGTTTTCCTCTTTTTGAAAACACGTCATCTTCGAAAAACTATGATTACTTTTTATGAGTATAAATTCTCTGCTCATGAAAATTCTAAAAAAAATAGGCTTTGTCCTTCTTGTCCTCATCGCATTGTTTTTGATCATCCCGTTATTCGTCCAAAAAGACTTCATCGTCAGTAGAACAGTCTCCATTAAAAAAGCCAAAACCGATGTTTTCGACTATGCACGTTTTCTGGAAAATCAAGCTGATTACGTCGTTTGGTTGAAGAAAGATCCGAAGGCAACAGTTGAAGGAAACGGAGTCGACGGAACGGTCGGATACATTTCGAGCTGGGAGAGTAATCGTGAAGAAATAGGAGTTGGCGAACAAGAAATCACGGGTATCAAGGAAGGTGAACGGATTGATTTTGCATTTCGGTACAAAGAACCGCAAGAGATGCAATCAACGGCTCACATGGAGTTTGAATCTGCCGGAGAAGCCTCTACCAAAGTAAGTTGGACCTTTAAGAGCTCCATGCCTTATCCCTGGAATATCTTCAATCTCTTCGTGGACAAGGATCAAGCCATGGGTCCTGATCTCGAAAAAGGGCTTAACAATATGAAAGAAATCCTAGAGTCAGAAATAGAATAGTTCGCCTTCTATTCATACAGTTTCGGTACCTTTAGCTCGTGACTGGATTAACCGGCGGCCATCGTTACCTTCTCAGCATACTTTCCGGCGTGCTGATGACTCTATCTTTTCCGTTCACCGGAAATTTAACCTTTGTGATATTCATCGCGTGGATTCCTCTTCTTTGGGTTGAAAGCGACATCGCACGAAATCAACTTCGCACCGGAAAGCTGTTCCTTCATGCGCTTGTAGCATTCCTCGTTTTTAACCTGGGTGCTACCTGGTGGATTTGGTTTGCCAGTGGCGCCGGATCTATCATGGCATTTCTGGCGAACAGCCTGTTGATGGCCATTGTTTTTTACGCATTTCATCTTACGAAGCGTTACGTTGGAACAAAAGAAGGCTACATTGCCCTGCTCGTCTATTGGATCGGTTTTGAATATTTCCACTATAATTGGGAAGGATCCTGGACCTGGCTCACAATGGGAAATACCTTCAGCGTGGTTCCTGAATGGGTTCAGTGGTACTCCTATTCTGGTGTGATGGGGGGCAGTCTTTGGATATTGATCATCAATTTGCTCATATTCCGCACCTACGAAAACGTCATTATCCGAAAAGAAACCTGGCGCGTTCAAACTCCATTGGTATGGATGGCTATTTTGGCATTTTGCATTCCGTTCGGAACTTCTCTCGGTATGTATTACTCATATTCAGAGGAGAAACGACCCGCGGAAATTGTTGTTTTGCAGCCCAATATTGACTCGTACAATGAAAAGTTCAACGGTCGGGTAGAAGATCAGATTGACAAGATGATGAACCTTTCCAGGCGAAAAGCCCGACCCTCAACGGATTTGATCCTCGCTCCGGAAACAGCCATTTACAGCTTTAACCAATGTTGGGAAGAGGACATCCCTCGCTATCAATGGTTCAATCGTCTGAGACAGGCGCAAATCTCACTCAATAACGTCCCCATTTGCATCGGGGTTTCCACTGCACAGCTTTTCGATGAGAAGAATTCCAGAGCCGCAATGCCGTACATGGACGGCACGAAATACCTGGAGCAATACAATACGTCAATGCTACTGACCCCGAACCGCAGTCCGGACTTCGTTCATAAGTCGAAACTGGTGCCCGGTGCTGAGACCATTCCATTCTCGAACATTTTCCCCTTCCTCGAAGATCTTGCGCTCAATAACGGAGGCACAACCGGAACACTTGGGGTTGAATCCGAGCCGCGTATCCTGCATACAGGAAGCTTTGCATTTGCTCCTGTAGTTTGTTATGAATCAATCTTTGGCGAATGGGTCAGCGAACAATGCCGAAAAGGTGCTGAACTCATCTGCATTGCAACCAACGATGGCTGGTGGAGAGACACACCGG
>JAURNA010000325.1 GCA_030830385.1 Crocinitomicaceae bacterium
AGGATCGAAAAACAATCATTCTGCAATCCCATTTGGACATGGTACATCAGAAAAATTCCTCGACTGATTTCGATTTTGATTCGGAGGGAATTCGGATGATTGTTGACGAGGATTGGGTAAGGGCAGAAGGCACTACGCTCGGTGCTGATAACGGAATTGGTGTGGCTGCGATTATGGCAATTCTTTCTTCTACCGACCGTGTGCACCCACCAATTGAGGCGATGTTCACAATTGATGAGGAAACCGGAATGACTGGAGCCAAAGAGTTGAATCCGGGAAATTTCTCAGGTGAAATCCTGCTGAACCTCGATACAGAAGACGATGATGAATTATCGATCGGTTGTGCCGGAGGAATTGATACAAATTCGGACTATTCTTATTCAACGGAGCCCATCCGGGAAGACTCCATGGTGTTCCGCATCAACATTTCCGGACTGATGGGCGGTCATTCGGGAATGGACATCGACAAGGGAGGAGGCAACGCAAACAAATTGATGAATCGGGTCCTGATGCACATTTGGGAAGCAATGCCCGTTCAGTTATTGACCATAGATGGAGGAGGATTGCGAAATGCAATTCCGCGTGAATCCACAGCAATGGTTGCTGTTCGCTCGGATTTTGACGGACAACTGGAAATGGAATTCGGGGCAATTGCAGCGATCATTCAGAATGAATTTGCGTCCATCGAAACGGATTTGAAAATGAACATTTCTCCGGATAATTATGCGGGAGAGGCCGTTTCTCAGGAGGATGCAGTAAAAATTCTTCAAACCGTATCGGCATTGCACAATGGCGTTTTCCGAATGAGTCCGAATATTGAAGGCCTTGTGGAAACTTCTTCGAGTCTGGCGCGCGTTGCCGTGAGCAATGGTTCGTTTACCACGCAATCTCTGCAGAGGAGTAGCATTGAGAACGGTAAGAAGGAAGTCGCAACGGAAATTCGCTCAACACTTGAGTCGATAGGGGCAAACGTTGTTCAATTGGGAGACTATCCGGGTTGGCAACCGAACCCTGACTCGGAAATTCTTCGTTTGATGGCAGGCATGTATCGTGAGCGGTATAGCGAAGAACCGAAGATAAAGACATGTCATGCCGGACTTGAGTGTGGAATTCTTCTTCAGCATTTACCTGAGGTTGACATGATTTCTTTTGGTCCAAACATTCGTGGTGCGCATTCACCGGACGAATGTGTGCAGATTTCATCCGTTCAAAAATTCTGGTCATACCTCGAAGAAGTACTGAAACATATCCCTTCTGTAAATTGAACAATGAAACCCGGGCGGCTTTAGTGGAGCTTGCCAATGCAAAGATGTATTATGGTAAGTACAAGGGAAAGTATCTTGTGCAACTGCCTGAGGCCTATCTCGTTTGGTACAAAAATAAAGGGTTTCCCTCAGGAAAACATGGAGAGCAACTCGCGATGATGCTCGAAATCAAGTCGAATGGTTTGGAGGAATTGATCTGGCCACTCATACGAAAATGAACTCGTTCCTAACGGGATTTGTATTTATCGTTACTTTTTCTGTGTCATGTATCGCTTTTGCTCAGATTTCTCCCCAGTTGGGTACTTACCTGTGAGGTGCGATATTGCTGGGTGGAGGAGATCCAATTCTGGCGTTTGACATGAATGGAAATCTTGGAGTACAGGAAGTACATCCCCATCCAGCAAAAGACGAGGCACACATGAAAATTCATATGTTAACGGTGCTATTCATGCACAAATCACTTCAGTTCATGGAAAACGTGTTCAGAATCTCGGAACGAAGGAATTTATTCAGGGAGAGTCGGTCATTGACATTCCCATTGAGCAATTACCGCAGGGAATTTACCGCATTGTTTTGACTACATCGAATGGTGAGTACGCTGTTCGTTCCTTCGTTAAGCATTGACCCACAGAACAGGATTCTGATTCCATCAGATAAAAAATGTAGATTTTTACATCATTGAATATTCCTCGTTAAATCACTGGTTAACAATTTAATAATTGATTGTGTTAAAGTGAGACTTTCGATGAGTATGTGTTTTTTTTGTATTCTTTTGTAACATTCAATTGACAGTCGCGTACATGTGTTTGAACTATTTAATTTGAAACAGAATGCAATTGATCAACAACAAAGTGAAAGTAGCGAAATACAAATTGTCTCAACATCGTTTGCAGGGAGAACGAAGTGCACTCTCCGTATTTCAGGTGGCAACCTTGATGGATATGGTTCGTAGAGGTGAGGTAGATGAAAAAAATGGCGCTCATTCTGTTTTTTATTCCTGGAACTAGATACAGATACTGATCGGAATGATATGGGCTGCTGCAGTATTTTGCAGCGGCTATTTTTTTGTTCCTAAATCTGAAATGATACATTTGTAAAAGAAGAAAAAGTTACAAATGTTAATACACGATCGCATTCGAACTATCATGAGAGCGAATCATCTAAGTGCCTCTGAATTCGCTGATAAAATTGGCGTGAAGAGATCCAATATGAGCCATGTTCTAAACGGAAGAAACAAACCGGGACTCGATTTTCTTTCCAAAATTATCGAACATTATCCAAAAGTAAACGCCTCGTGGCTACTTACGGGTACAGCACGTGAGGAATTGCCTGTTGAGACAAAACCGATTCATCGTTCTGGGAAAAAAGGAAGCACCGATAATCAACCGGAAATTGAGAGAATTGTCGTGTTTTGCAAGGACGGAACTTTTAAGGAATACCTGCCTAGTGAAGAATAACTCCGGAAGCGATTAATTCCTGATTCTCATACAGCGCAAGGAATTGACCGGGCGTAATGCCGCGCTGCTTTTCGTTGAAAAGAACATACACCCCATCGTCCTCGATGTGTACAGAACATTCCTGAAGAGGTTGGCGGTATCGAATGCGTGCCTGGCAGAAAATGCCATTCAATCCATCCAGATTATGACGGCCCGAGACAAAATGAAAATCCTTTTTCAATACTTTAAGTGCGTAACGATTAAGGCCTGGATGATAGTCATTTTGCCCACTGTATACAATGTTCTCTTTGACATCTGTAGCCAGTACAAATGACGGATTCGGACGCCCGCCAATGTGCAGTCCTTTTCGCTGACCAATTGTATAAAAATGTGCGCCTTGATGCTCTGCGACTTTAACGCCATCTTCTCGTTTGTACTCAAAAGGATCAGCAAGTGCCTTGATGTTTTCAACCGATGGTTCCAGCTCCGAGTACACCTTAAATTGTTCCAGTTGATCTGAAATTTCAATGACATCACCGACCTTTACTTGCAATTGCTGCTGCAAAAACGTCGGTAAACTGATTTTGCCTACAAAACACAATCCCTGAGAATCCTTCTTGTCAGCAGTGTGAAGGCCAATTTTCATTGCCAATTCACGGACCTCCGGCTTTTGCATCTCTCCGATGGGAAACAGGGCCTTACTCAGTTGTTCCTGA
>JAURNA010000326.1 GCA_030830385.1 Crocinitomicaceae bacterium
AACAATTCGTCTGCGTGTGAACAAGGAGTATAAGAACTACACAACAACAGGTCAGAACAACGGTCAGCCTATGTACGGTTGGAGCATGGACGACATCCGAGTAGAGGTTGGAAGTGCGCAAGCATTGACAGACGCACTTGATATGATCAACGTTGTACCAAATCCATACTATGCATACTCACAGTATGAAGAAAACCGATTGGACTCCCGCGTGAAGATCACAAACCTTCCGGAGATTTGTACAGTACGTATCTACTCTACGAATGGTAAGTTGATCCGAACGTTTAAGAAAGATAGTCCAATCACATCGTTGGATTGGGATTTGAATAACCATAAAGCCATACCCATCGCCAGTGGTGTGTACATCATACATGTCGAGGTGCCGGGAGTCGGTGAGAAGATCGTCAAGTTCTTCGGTAGTATGAGACAAATTGACTTGCAGGGAATCTAATTGGAAAAACGGATTGAAATGAAGAATTCAATGAAACAGATAAAAAATGCACTGATTGTTGGAGCCTTGCTAATAGCAGGTTTTACAGTGAATGCAGGAAACGAAGACCGCGTTGGTTCGGCAGGAGCATCCCACCTGCTGATCAACCCATGGGCGAGAAGTTCTGCCTTCGGTGATGCAGGAATTGCGAACGTAAACGGCCTCGAAGCAACGTTTACAAACATCGCAGGTCTGGCGTTTACCGATAAAACCCAAATTAAGTTCAACTATAGCAACTGGATGGGTTCTGCAGGAATTTCGTTCAACAGCGCGGGGTTGGCTCAGCGAGTTTCAGACGACGACGTAATCGCTGTTAGTGTTCAATCTCTGAACTTCGGAGATATCCAGATTACAACGGTTGCCAACCCGGAGGGAAACATCGGTTTCTTCTCTCCGCGCGCAAATGTATTCAATGTCGGATATGCACGTTCATTCTCTGAGTCGATCTACGGAGGGATTAACTTCAAAGTGATTTCGGAAAGTATTTCAAACTTGAAATCAAATGGAATCGCCATTGATGCAGGAATTCGATACGTAACCGGAGAGCAAGATCAAATCAAGTTTGGAATTACCTTGAAGAATGTAGGACCTGTTGTGAAGTTCAAAGGTGACGGTTTGGCAAATCAAATCAACTATGTTGAGACCGATGAGCTTGCGACTCTTGAGCAACGCTCAGCTACGTATGAACTCCCTTCTCTATTGGGAATCGGAGGATCGTATGACATCATCTTCAACGAAAGCAACAAGCTTACAGTTGCTGGTGGGTTTACAGCAAATTCGTTCTCAAGTGATCAATATCGTCTCGGATTGGATTACGGAATGGTCACGGAGAAAGTAGCATTCAACCTTCGGGGAGGATTCGTTTACGAAAAGAATCTCTTCAGTCTTGAGAATCGCTCTAACGCCCTCATCGGACCAACTGCAGGATTCTCTGTAGATGCGCTCGTTGGTGAGAGCAAAACAGCACTCGGAATCGAATATGCCACGCGATTTGCAGGTGTCTTCGGAATCATCCACACGCTGGGAGCCACAATTGATCTGAAGTAATTTATTTTTACTATATTTGAGTATAGAGGGTCTTTCGGGGCTCTCTTGTTTTGTTTTATATAAAGCAGATAACTATGTCGCAGGTAAATTACTATACAGAAGAAGGACTGAAGAAGTTGAAGGATGAGTTGCACGAAATGAAGACCGTGCAAAGACCTGCAATTTCCGCTCAGATCGCAGAAGCACGCGATAAAGGAGACCTTTCCGAGAATGCTGAGTATGATGCCGCAAAAGAGGCTCAGGGACTCTTAGAAATGAAAATTTCAAAACTCGAGAACATTATTGCCAATGCACGCCTTATTGACGATTCGGAAATCGATGATTCGAAGGTATACATACTTTCCACTGTGAAGATCAAAAATGCTTCCAACAAAATGGAGATGGAGTATACCCTTGTAGCGGAGAATGAAGCCGATCTGAAGGCCCGCAAAATCAGTGTGGAGTCACCTATTGGCAAAGGGCTTCTGGGAAAGTCAGTTGGTGAGATTGCAGATATTCAGACTCCCAACGGCATCATGAAGTTCGAAGTGATCGAAATTTCACGTCAGTGACCAGCATTTTCACCAAAATAGTACAAGGGGATGTTCCTAGCTACAAAGTGGCGGAGAACGATCGGTTCCTGGCTTTTTTGGACATCATGCCCTTGCAGAGAGGTCATGTGCTTGTCATTCCAAAAGAGGAAATCGACTATATCTTTGACCTGAACGACGAACTTCTCAAAGATATGATGGTGTTTGCAAAGGAAGTGGCAACAAAAATTAAACGCGCATTCCCGTGCGAAAGGATTGGAGTTGCCGTAGTGGGTCTGGAAGTGCCTCATGCGCACATCCACCTCATTCCCATCAATCAAATGGACGACATGAATTTCGCACGGGAAAAGCTCAGATTATCGCCTGAAGAATTGCGTGAAATCGCGTTAAAAATTAGTCACGCATAGCAAATTGGACAATTTTGGTCCGGATTTTGATGTTTATCTGATAGAAACAGCTAAAATCCAATGCTATGACTGCCACGCATCTGACTAAATTCAATGGGCTTAATCGCTTTTTTTGCAGTATTTTCTCAATTGTCTGCACCGTGACAGCTCTGGCAGTGCCGGATTCTGGTGAACGGAGTGTGTTATTCATTGGTAATAGCTATACCCATATGAATGATATGCCGTACATGTTCGACAAAATGTGCAAGGCTGAAGGACTGAACGTATACGTCGAGAAAAGTGCGCAATCCGGAGCATCGTTCAGAATTCACAGCAAACGCCTTCCTATGTACGAGGCGATTGCCTCAAGGAAATGGGATTATGTAATTCTTCAGGGGTTTAGCCGTGAATTTTCGTATTCGGAGGAGCACATAGCGCAGAAAACGATTCCGTATGTAGATAAAATCATAGCTTCCATACGGGAAAGCAGCCCAAAAGCCCAGATGCTGTTTTACATGACCTGGGGCTATGAAAATGGGTTCGGCCAACGAGAGGAAATCAATACGTACGAGAAAATGGCCGATAGCATCGCCCGCGGTTATGCATTTATCGGAAAACATTTCAAGGTTCCGGTGGTTCCTGTTGGAATGGTATGGAAAGAAGTGAAGAAGGATACAGCGATCAATCTGTACGCAAGTGATCGTGCCCATCCGTCTGAGAAAGGTTCTTATCTGATTGCAAATATGTTTTTTGAATCGATGTTTGGTGTCGCAGCGAAACCGGAACTTGGAATTATCACAGAGCTGGACGCTCAGGTCATACGCTCGAAGGTTTCTAACTATCTGAGCAGTCGCGTGATTCAGAAGGATGAAGAACCCGATGCGTCTGAAAACTCATATCGAATGGATACAACGATAAGTTTCTACGATCCTTCCGGCTTGTTCATGAAGGATAAAAAGAAGGAAATCGAAAATCGGCTGGCGGTAATTAATTATTTCGGACGCTTCCGGATGCTCATGGTGAGTTACGATCTGCGATTCGAGAATGCACCAATCCATGAAATGGAGAACGAAGGAAGGCTCTATGCCATCGATCCACGACGTCGACGAAAAAATGTGCCAATGGAAACACGCAGTTAGGTTCTTATAAAGAAAATTCGATTGAATACGTTCCTGATCGGATTCAGAATAAACGATAATATTTCCCGAATCCAGTCGATGTACTTGATCAAAATCACAAAGAAAAGTACAAACAGCACAGCACCGATTGCAACTTCCCACGGACCGAGAGCCTTGTAGCAATAGTCTTTGATACCGAAGCCAAAAATACTTCCGTATAGCAAGATCATGTGCAACACATAGATGGTCAGCGTATTTTGCCCGATTTTCAGAAATAAACTGTTCGATCGAATCCGATCACCAAATGCCACATCAATGTATACAAGAAAACTCAATTCCATGAGTACCATACCCATTTTCAGATAGAGCCAATCCAGGGCTGCAATCGATCCTTTCACAGCAGGTAAGACATAGCTTATGGCGTCGTCAACAAACAACAGGACATCTTTCGGGAAGAAGTAGAAGAGCGCTCCTGTTGCAAACATGATCGTAGGGAAGTACCAGGTACGCACGTGGTGCTTGAGGTCGTGCAACAATGCGCCAATCATGGCTCCGAACATCGTAAACCCAACCCACGGTACAATTGGGAACCAGGATACTCCCTCCGGGTAAATTTTACGCGTATAGTGATAGAAATCCAGCAGGCCATCTTCAATGAAGGTCGTACCGCCGTGGTGATCCCGTATGTATGTATACAGACCGAAGGCCGTGATTCCCGCTAGGAAGAACAAAAACCAGAGGGGAATCACCTTGATGAGTTTGTACATTCCGTAGATGATCAAAATAAAGAGAATCCCGAAAGCAATGCACTCCAACACGTGAAATGCGTACCATTGAACCAGATATCCCCAGAAGATGAGCTCGATAACGCGTTTAAAGCCTTTTCGAATACGAATGTTGCCGAAATAGGAAGGTTCCTGATTCCTCAACAGAAGGAAAACAAAAATCAATCCGGTTACGGTAAGGAAGACGGGAGCAGTGAACCCCCGAATGTACGACCACACTGCAAAAACGGGATGATCCGGATCCGCATAAACACGGGCTAAAGAATCGTCCACAAAATGGCCTTCGAGCATCAACAAGATGGCAACAGATCGTGCCATGTCGATAAATTTCAAACGCTTTTTAGAAGGTGCTATGTTTTCGGTAGCCGTCAATTCATTCAGTTACAGGGATGGCAAAATTACGATTTTTAGTGCATTCATCCAGAAGCTGCTGGAAACGGACAGATTTATTGATCCGGGAGCGCAGTAGTATCTGACTTTCGCC